>JANOUF010000067.1:0-23931 GCA_031416685.1 Bdellovibrionales bacterium | reverse complement strand
CCAAAGGTGTGGGATGCATGGGAAGCCGGCTTAAAAGCGCATGGTAGCGATTATTTAAGTGAGCCTGACTTCAATGCGCTTCAAGACAAAGTGAAAGACGCAGCCGGCGTTAAAGGTAAACACTTGTTTATGCCCATCCGTGTTGCTGTAATTGGAAAACCGTCGGGCGCCGAACTAAAAGAACTGGTTCCATTGCTGAAGAAAACTTCGCTCTTGAAACGAGTTCAGCAAGCACGTAACGCTCGCAACTGACATCGCAGGAGCCTCAAAGTTTTTAGCCAATGCTTTGGGGTCCTGCGGTCCTAGTTCGTCTTTCCGTACCGTGTACTCACGCTGTGCGGAATGCGCCTGTTCGACGGACCGTAGGTCCCCAAAGCATTGGCTAAAAACTTGAGGAAGCTCTCAATGGCATTGCAGATTCATAATACGGCCTCGCAAACGAAAGAAACGTTTGAGCCTTTGAATAAAGGCGAAGTGAAGATGTACGTCTGCGGCCCTACGGTTTACGACTTTGTTCACATTGGAAATTTTCGGGGCGCAATCTTCTTTAATCTGGTTCGGAATTGGCTCGAGGTTTTAGGCTACAACGTCAATTACGTTTACAACTATACGGATGTCGACGACAAAATCATCAATCGGGCAAACGAACAGAAATGCGACTCAGCTGAAATTTCTGAGCGCTACATTGCTGAGTTTAAAAAAGATTTCGCTGCTTTAAAGCTTCGCCCTCATACCAAGAATCCAAAGGTCACCGAACACATGGATGACATCATTGCCATGGTCGAAGAACTTGTGACTCGCGAAAAGGCGTACGTCGTTGACGGCGAGGTGCTGTACTCAGTGCGTAGCTTTAAAGAATACGGCAAGCTTTCAAATAAAAATCCTGATGATATGCAAGCCGGTGCGCGAGTCGAGGTGGATCGTAAGAAACATGATCCGATGGATTTTGCATTGTGGAAACCAGCGAAGCCAGGCGAGCCGAAGTGGGAAGCAAAGTGGGGCGCCGGGCGCCCTGGATGGCACATCGAGTGCTCTGCGATGATTAAAAAAATCTTGGGCGATACGATCGATATCCACGGTGGTGGGATGGATCTCATCTTCCCTCACCACGAAAATGAAATTGCACAAAGTGAGGGTGCAACAGGTAAACCGTTTGTCAAATATTGGATGCACAACAATATGCTGACGTTTGGTGACAAAAAAATGTCGAAATCGCTCGGTAATATTATGAAGGCTCGAGATTTTCTTGAGGCCTATGACGGCGAAATCTTAAAGTATATGATGCTGCAGGCGCATTACCGCAGTCTCACTGATTTCTCAGATAAGCAGGTCGAGAATTCAGTAAAGGGTCTTGCGCGCATTTACTCAGCGCTTGCGTTAGCAAATGAAGCAATAAGGGTGGATGTTCAGCCGACGCAAGTGCCAGAAAAATTGCCGACTGCATTCTCGAAGTCGCTAGAGGACGCCAATAAAGCATTTACCGATGCTCTAAATGATGACTTCAATACTCCAGAGGCGCTGGCTGCGATCTACTTGGTTGTTCGGAGCTTCAATACAGCTTATCGCCGCGGACAGAAGGTCACACCTGAGGTTAAAGCCACAGCGCAAGCTTTTACGGGATTTGTCCACGAGCGCGGCAAACTCATGTCGTTGTTCCTAGAGGAGCCTGAGACGTATTTACGGATGCTTGATGATCGTATGCTCAAAGACATGAAACTTGAGCGTTCCACTGTCGATGCATTAGTGGAACAGCGAACTCAGGCTCGAGCTGCGAAGGATTTTGCTAAATCCGATGAGCTTCGGAATAAGCTGACCGAGCTCGGCATAGCTATTCAAGACACTCCAACTGGTACACACTGGGAAGTTCAAAAATAGTCGTGTATTATAAGCCTTCTGGTTTATGATTTCCTAGACGGCCATGGATTAGGCAGGAGAGGCGATGTCGGAGCGTACGCCGCGCGAGCAAGTTGCAAAATTCAAATTGAAATCCGATTTCGCACCTGCAGGCGATCAGCCGAAAGCTATTGCCGACATGGTGACCAATTTGAAAAGCGGGACCAAGCAACAAGTGCTTCTTGGTGCTACAGGGACGGGCAAAACATTTTCAATTGCAAACGTCATTGCGCAACTCAATCAACCTGCGCTGATCCTTGCGCCGAATAAAACTTTGGCGGCCCAACTTTACGGCGAATTCAAAGAATTATTTCCTGAGAATGCTGTCGAATACTTTGTTTCTTATTACGATTATTATCAGCCAGAAGCTTATGTTCCTTCAACAGATACGTTTATCGAAAAAGATTCTGCGATAAATGAACAAATCGATCGAATGCGCCACTCAGCAACTCGGTCCTTGTTTGACCGTAGAGATGTGATCATCGTTAGTTCCGTATCTTGTATCTATGGTCTCGGAAGTCCTGAGGCGTATTCGGGAATGATGATTCATATCGAAGCGAATAAAGAAATTAAGCGTGATCGCTTCTTGCGTGAACTGGTTCGCATTCAATACAAGCGAAACGATATAGATTTTCATCGTGGAACTTTTCGCGTTCGCGGGGATACGGTTGATATTTTTCCTCCGTACGAAGAAGACCGCGTGATTCGCGTGGAGTTTTTCGGTGACTTTATTGACCGTTTGGCTTGGGTCGATCCGCTTCGCAACGAAACTTTGAGTGAGCTTGATCAAGTTGCCGTTTATCCTGGAAGTCACTACGTGCAGCCGGAAGACGCTTTAAAGCGCGCGATCGGTGAAATCCAAGAAGAACTTCGCGGCCGTTTGACGGAACTCACGACTAACATGAAGTTTTTAGAAGCTCAGCGACTTGAACAGCGTACGTACTACGATATTGAGATGATCGAAGAACTTGGATTCTGCCAAGGTATCGAAAACTACTCGCGGCATTTAACGGGTCGTGCTCCTGGTCAGCCCCCTCCAACGTTGCTTGAGTATTTTCCAGAAAAATTTTTAACGTTTATTGATGAGAGCCATGTAACGGTTCCGCAAATCGGTGGCATGTATCGTGGCGACCGGGCTCGCAAAATGACTCTTGTGGAGCACGGATTTCGTTTGCCATCGGCGCTGGATAACCGACCTTTGAATTTCCAGGAGTTTGAGGGAATGGTCGACAGTACGGTTTACGTTTCAGCAACTCCTGGTCCATACGAGATGGCGAAGTCAGAAGGTTTGATCATCGAACAGATTATCAGGCCCACGGGACTTGTGGATCCCAACGTTGAGGTGCGAACAGCAAAGCATCAGGTCGACGATCTTTTAAAAGAAATTCGTATTCGCATTGAGAGAAAAGAGCGTGTATTGGTCACGACTCTTACAAAGCGGTCCGCAGAAGATTTAACTGATTATTACGAGAATCTTGGGATCAAGGTTAAGTATCTTCATAGCGATGTGAAGACGATGGAGCGATCAGAGATCCTTCGTGATCTCCGCTTAGGTGTGTTTGACGTACTCGTCGGCATTAACTTGCTTCGTGAGGGCTTGGATATTCCTGAAGTCTCTTTGGTTGCCATTACAGATGCCGACAAAGAAGGATTTTTGCGTTCAGAGCGCTCATTGATTCAAACAATTGGAAGGGCGGCCCGAAATGCCGACGGGCGCGTGATTTTGTACGCGGATGTAATGACGGAGTCGATGAAGAAAGCGATTCACGAAACACAACGTCGTCGCTTGATCCAAGAAGAATACAACAAAGTTCATGGCATCACGCCTGCGACGATTAAAAAACGAATTCAAGAATCACTTTCGGAAATTTATAGTACTTCGACTCCAGCAGCGCCAATTGCGGGCCTGACAAAGGCAGAAATGGCGAAGATTGCGGCTCCTTCAAAAGAATATATGAAGGATCCTAAGAAGCTTGCGAAGGATGTCGTGAAGCTTCGCAAAGAAATGAAAAAAGCATCGGATCAGTTGGAGTTCGAAGAAGCCGCTCGGTTGCGTGACGAAGTTAAACGCTTAGAGCTCATCCAGTTAAGTTTGTTCGATGGAGATACTGACAAAGAATTTGAGCGTGCATTGATTGCTGCTGACTCGGGTCAGGCGCCTAAGGAGTAACATCATGAGTCCGGTCGATGACGGTACCGGAGACGTTCTCTCCAGCCGTTTAGAGGATCTCAAAGGTAAAATTAAGGAGTTTCCGCAAACTCCTGGCGTGTACCTGATGAAGAGTCAGGGTGAGAAGATTATTTATGTCGGCAAAGCAAAAAATGTTCGTTCGCGGGTTCGATCTTATTTCACCGGCAGCAAAGACCTCAGTTCAAAAACAAAATTTTTAGTAAAACAAATTTTCCATATCGATTACATCCTGACGAACACTGAGGTCGAGGCGTTTTTACTTGAAGCTTCGCTCATCAAGAAGCATCGACCTCGATACAACATCAGACTCAAAGACGATAAAGCATATCCTTATATTCGCATGAGCATCACTGATCCCTTTCCGAGACTCTATCTTGCTCGAAAGGTGAAAAAAGACGGGGCCGTCTATTTCGGCCCGTACACGAGCGGCTTGGCCGTGCAGGGAACGATTCGGTTTCTAAATCGCACGTTCATGATTAGGGATTGTAAAGACACATTCTTTGCTTCTCGCAAACGACCTTGCATGACTCATCAAATAGGAAGGTGCACGGCGCCTTGCGTGGATTACATTACGGAAGCTGATTACAAAAAAGATATTCAGGCGGCTGTAGCCTTTTTACGTGGCAACAATAAGAAGGTCATAAAGGATTTAACTGCGCGAATGAAAGATGCAGCGAAGAGTGAACGTTTTGAAGCCGCAGCCAAGCTTCGCGACAACGTTGAATCAATGAAGAAAGTTCTCGAGCGGCAAGCTGTTGTCAACGACACGAGTGAAATCGATCAAGACGTTGTTAGTTACTTTGGTGATGAGCGCGGAACATTGATCGAGACGATGCATATTCGGCAAGGCCGAGTGATCGGCACGCGACAGAATTTTCTATCGCAACTCGATATCACTTTGGACAGCGAAGATCCTCGTGAATGGCTCACGTCGTTTGTGAACCAGTATTACGACGAAAATGTTGTACCTGACGAATTACTTATTCCACTCGATCTTGGACACGATCTGATGCGATTACTTGAAGCGGTTCTTAAAGAGCGCGGTGGGCACAATGTTCAAGTGCGGTTTCCGACCGACAATAACGGGCACAAGCTTCTTGATATGGCGAATTCAAATGCGAAAAGTCATTTCACCGATTTTGTATCCAAGAGTGAGCGTAAGAAAAAGGGCCTTGAGGAAATTCAGCGAAAACTTAATCTCAATGATCTGCCGAAAAGAATTGAGTGCTATGATATTTCGAACTTTCAGGGGCAAGAATCGGTTGGATCGCAAGTGGTGTTTGTCGACGGCACTCCTTGTAAAGACGACTATCGTCGCTACAAAATTAAAACTGTCACCGGCTCGAATGATTTTGCGTCAATGAAAGAAATTTTGACTCGGAGATTTGGTCACTCTGAGTGGGAAGATCCTCACCTCATCGTAGTCGACGGCGGTAAAGGGCAACTTAAGATGGCCATTGAGGCTCTGCAAGACGTCGGCAAGCCGCATTTAAGCGTAGTGGGCTTGGCCAAATCTCGAGTGAAAGGTGAGTTCTCCGATCAGGAAGTCTCAATGACCGAGGAGCGTTTTTATTTACCGGGTCGCTCAAATCCAGTGACGTTTCCGCCGGGGAGTGAAGCGTTTCAGATTTTAGTTGGCATTCGCGATGAGGCACACAGATTTGCTATTACCTATCACCGTAAGCTGCGTGAATCGACGAGCCTAGAGAGTGAACTTGATTTCGTAATTGGCTTGGGTGAGAAGCGAAAGCGGGCGCTCTTGCAGAAATACACAGGCGTTGACGAGATTCGCGTTGCGACCGCAGAAGAGATATCTGAAATTCCAGGATTCAATCGGGTGTTGGCTGAGAGAATTTTAGTTCAGCTGGGCGAAGCTTCGGAAAGCGAAGCAGAAGAAGCCGAATCCGAGTGATTCGGCTTCAAAAAGAATTTCTACTCTAAATCTGGTGCGTACTTTTCACGTAACTCAGCCATGTATGCGCGCAATGCATCTGCCTCCGCCACGCCACCAATTTGGCAGTTATGGTTGGGTCTGAAATCGCGGTCGTTGCGATCCGTATCGCCGTCCATCGCGACGTAATCTTGGTCGAGAAGCAGCTCTTCGGTGCACGCATCTGGATTTTTACTCGCAGAAAGTGCTGCGGTCGCGAGTTGTTCAAGTCGCGATTGTTCTGCAGCAGTAAGGTTACCGTTACTTTGCATGTCGCATTCTTTTGCCGTCCAACCGCCAGCATCACGAACTAGGAATGACGTGCTTTCGCATCCACCAGCAGTGTTGTTGTGATAGCGAAGTAGATTTACCGATCTCCATGGTTGTGGAGCGTTTCGCGGTTCCACTGTTGGTGGTTCTTCTCCCGTAGATGTCGGTGGCGGAGTTTGAACGTTATCGTTATTGCTGTCACCACAGCCGGCGAAGAAAACTACCGTTGAGGCGATTAAAATAGATAAAAGGTTTTTCATGGACCCTCCAATGACAATAATCATTAGAGGAACAGACCGCTGCTGACACGGTAAGATTTTTTCACAACTAGCCAAACGGGACGCTTTGGCACGAACTTAACGCGCGTTAGTTGAGGATGTGCTCGCGTTGGCGGAGTTGGATGCGGCAAGCCGGGCAGTGGGCGTCTTCGACGACTTTTAGGCTTGTGAAGTCGATCTGGTGTTTGAACTTCAAATCAGTTCCGCACAAGCAGCATGTTGTGTGCTCGGCGATTGCGTTCTCGGTTTTTTCTTCTGTTGTGAATTCTTGCTTAGTGATGTCCATGTCTTCCTCCGAAAATATTGGCTCGACATGTACTAATTCGGAGCATGACGGAGTAACTTTACGAGGATCGCCTAAACCCCTAATAATCCGTGCCTCCGCCCGAGGAAATTTTTGCCGATATGGGGTGCCTGGCTCCAAACCGTAGCGCAGGTGCGCTACGGTTTGGAGCCAGGCACCTTTTGCGCTAGACTTGGGGCCAATGGAAAATAAGCCGTCGGCGAAAGCTTCAATTGAATATATAGCCAGCGTATTGGGCGTAAGTTCGTTTCTCGCGCCTCAAGGCGGCTTTGCACCGATTGAGAAATCGCGGGTTAAAGTAGAGCCGGCTTCGGCATCGGCACTACCGAACGACGTCGCTTACGAAGGCGAACTCACATCAAAGCTCGTATTCGTTGCCAATAAAGAGGCGCTTGATACGAATGGGCGGGATCTTTACGAGCGCATGGTGAAGGCGATGAAAAAAGAGCCAATGGAAGTTTTGTTGCTGCCGATTGATCTCGGGCAGGGGCCGCACGCGATGGAAGTTTTAAACGCGCATCCTCGAGATGCCGTGGTCGCCTACGGACTTGAAACTGCAGAGCGCTTGGCGGTCGATGAGCAATGGCTACTTGCTCGTTGGACTGAGCTGAAACCGAATATTCCAGTGATTGCGACTCACAGCTTGCCGGATATTTTAGCTCGCCCAGAGCTAAAGAAAATTGTCTGGCAACATCTGCAGATGGCGATGCAAAGACTCGGTTGAAAATTTAAAAAAAAATCCAACTAGACCAACGTCCAAAGCTCCGCGCAATCCCTACGCAGTCGCGCGCTTCGAGTGGCTAAGTTAAAAAAATCCTGTTTCAATGATCAAACATCAAAGAGGCATGGATGACTCGATTTGCAGCATTGATTTTTGCTCCGATTTTTTTTCTGGCATCTTTCTTTTTCACATCTCAATCTCATGCCACTGTCGTTAAGGTTCGGCTGACGTCTGCGCTTTCTGAAATTTCAGTTCAAGGCATGAATTTGCGCTTAAGAACTAAAGAAGATTCTTTCTCCGGATTCGGTAGCGGTCGGGGAATCATCACTCCTCTCAATAGTTTTACGATTAAGCCAGAGCTCGCAGGCGGCGGAATCCGTTGGTCTGTTACAGACAAGCTCACCGGCAGAAAAGTTCGCGACGTGAACGGCAGCATTCTCACAATCGACGGCCAGATGATTCGGATGGGAATGAAGCCGGTGCCGAACACTCTCGTGCTTCGTGCAAGTTTCGTTGCAGATCGTCCGCGCATTGATGTCGTCGCGGCACTTGATATCGAAGATTATCTAAAAGGTGTTCTTCCGCACGAAATGCCGCCGGAGTGGCCGGCCGACGCACTTCGGGCTCAAGCCGTAGCCTCTCGAACGTACGTGCTTGAAAAAATTAAAGAGCGCAATCGCCAGAACAAATTTTATCACGTAGAGAGCACGGTGATGGATCAGGTCTACAACTGGCTGATTCCAACGAAAGAAGAATCAACTCGCGCAGCAGCGGTTCGTAAAGCACTTGAAGAAACGAAAAGTGTGGTACTCGCCAATGCTAGCGGCAAACTAGTGCCAGCTTATTTCCACGCGGATTGCGGTGGGAAGACCGAGGAAGCGAGCGAAGTATGGGGTTCACAAGAAGCTAAAAGTGGAACAGCAACGGACGCATATTGCCCGTTTAGTCCAAAAGCGAAATGGTCATGGAACCTCTCTTCAGCTGAGATCTACGCAAAAATTCGCACAGCTTTAAAGCTTCCGTGGGAAGGCGACCTTAAAGAAATCACGGTTTCAGAGCTCACAGCATCAGGCAGAGTGGCGAAATTAGCGATCGTCACGCGTGAAGGAGTTAGACACTTCATATCCGGCGCGCAGTTCAGATCGCTTGTAGGCTTTGATCGTTTGCGCTCAACAGCCTTCACTTTAGTGCGTCAACCGAGTGGACAGTATAAATTCGATGGCCGTGGCTACGGGCACGGCGTTGGATTGTGTCAGTGGGGCGCGCGCAAGCTCGCGAATCTCGGCACGAATTATAAAGACATCCTCAAGCACTACTATCCTACTGCCGTGCTCTCTACTGTCGAGTAAGCGAACACCGGTTTCGCACCCAATTTTCGACTTCCATGCCTCTTAAGCGGCACCAAAGTGCCCTTCAACGTCACCGTGAAACTATTTCTACTGTGTCTCAATTTGACACATTTTGAAAATTCCCACGCCAATTCATTGTCTTAGCCGATGCTCACAATGTCGGCACAGCCCTAGCACTATAAGCCGGTAAGGATGAAGTTTTAACAAGGATGAAGGTTATGAAACGGGTAATGATGATAGTTCTCGCAATCGCAGCAGTAACAACTGGTGGTGGTTGTGCGAAGAAAAAAGGCGGCGCTTCAGTTCCACCGGTCGTATGTGATCGCGGTGATTGCAGTGGCGCAGTTCCAGGAGCACCAGGCGGCGGTGGCGGTCCGGTATCATTTGGAACGCAGTCTGAAGTTCCACTCAGCATCACGAGCCTCTCAACATTTAAAGATTTCTTCTTTCAACAGCCGGTCTACAACCCACAAAACATCCGTGTTGGTATGGGCATAGGCCAAGAGCAAACGAATCAGTACGGCGGCGAAGTTTGGGTGTCTTTTGAAGAGAACGGTCGCACTCGTTCAGCGGTTTTGACTACATATCACCCGCAAGGAACTGGCGTATCTGATTCTTCGAAGAACGTTTGGTTTACTTACGGTGGCAACCAAGTATGGCACGGGTTCTTTCAAGATGTTTACGGTGCAGTTGTTGTTGTAATCGACAGCGCAATGGGACTTGGCGACGGTGATCCGGCTGCCGTAGTTGGCGGAAGCATCTGGTACCAAAACTTTGGTTACACTGGCGCGCCACAAGGTCCATTGCAAATGTGCTGGAACATCAGCCTCGGACCTTATGATTGCCGCACATTTATCTCAGGCGGAAAAGTTGTAACGACTTCGGCTTTATACCCGAACAATTACGGCAACAACTCAAACCCTCCACGTCAGCCATATAAGAAGCTCGGTGACTTCTACAATATGCCTCGCGCGGAAGCGATGGGTAACTAACTAAAATTAGAGCGGCGCGCTGGAGCGCCTTAGAAAAAAACGAACAGAGAAAAAGATCGGTTAAACAGGGAGTAAAGTTTTATGGAAACGCAATATTCAAATTCTCAATGGAAACATTGGTCGACGTTGACGTTGCTAATCTTAGTTTCAGCAATCTTCGTCTTCGCGGGTTGCGGAAAGAAAAAGAGCTCAGTCAATCCTTACGGCTACAATCCCTATGGATACGGCAACGGGACATGCGCATCATGCACAGGCAACAGCCAGTTCATGCTTGCAGCACTCGGTGTAGTCTACACGGCTCAGGGTCAACCTCGAATGGAGTTGGGCTTAGAGTTCTTCGGTGCGGGTCAGGCCGCTACGCAAAATTCATACACTCAATATTCTGGTCAAGTGCAAGCGCAAGGTCGTCTCTATGTAAACGTTGGCGATTATCAATGCAACATGGCTCCAGGCCAATATAACGTAACGACTGTGCAACCCGGAACTATGGAGTATCAATCGATCTACGATCTTATGCTTGTAGCAACTCCAGTGAGTGGTGGTGCAGGTGTGCAGCTGCAAATTTCTCTACCATCCAACTTCGTTTCGGCGAGAACTTCGTCGCAAGTGGGAATGGACGGTCGCACTTATCCGTATCGTTTGCAGAACCCCGTTTATATTAACACGGCTTCGTGCAGATTCTTCCTCGAGTAGTTAATTGAGCGCTTTCATTTTAAGCGCTCAGCTAAGACAAGTTAATTAACACTTGCGTTTTACTTCCATCGCAGACTCTAATTAGTCATGGCGCTACCTCTTTGGGTGGAATTCTTCGATGAGCTTGAGCATATAAGAGGGCGGTCCAAGAACACGATCATGGCTTATCGCCGCGATCTTGAGCTCTGGGCTGAGCACCGCAGTCGTTTCAATAGTCAGACTGCGGATGTTCCTTCGTTCTATCAATTCATGAAAACCAAAGGCCTCTCAACTCGCTCGCAAGCGCGTGTGGTTTCCTCGCTACGTACATATTTGAAGTTTTGTGAGACTCGGGGATTAAAATCACCTGAGCTTCGAGAGCTTCGTCCGCCAAAAGTAAAAGTGGGATTGCCTAAAACTCTTACTGTCGATGAGTTTCAAACTTTGTTTGCCGCCTCCGCGGTTCAGGATCCATATAAAACCGCGCGAAATCAGATGACTCTTCTTCTGCTGTTCGGGCTCGGTTGCCGAGTCACTGAGCTGATCAATCTAAATCTGATGGATTACCGTGAAACTGAAGGGTGGCTTTCAGTTTTAGGAAAAGGGAATAAAGAACGTGCAGTTCCGGTAACTGAACAAGTCAGCCGCGAGCTTCGCGCTTACTTAGTTTCAGCTCGTCCTTTCTTAATTAAAGAAGAAGGTGCTACTTCAATTTTGATTAACGATCGTGGGCACAGGCCGTCACGCGTTGATATTTGGCGTTGGCTTGCCGCGTGGTCGGCCAAGGCCGGATTTGATGAGCCAGTTAATCCCCATCGTTTCAGACACGGTTGCGCAACAGCTTTGTTGGAAGCGGGTGCAGATTTACGTTCAATTCAATTGCTGCTTGGGCATGCAAGTATTCAAACGACGCAAATCTATACAACGGTCACAACTAAAACGATTTCGGACGCAATCCAGACGCACCATCCGCTTTCCAAAGTCCAAGAGCTGAAGTAACTCGATTAATTCTTTTTTAAGTGAGACCGCGATCTGCATTCGAGATCGCTCTATGAAACTCACATCATTCATGCGCAGCGGTTTTACTCTCTTGCCGGTTGAAGTTGAAATCAGCTTACTTCCTGGTCTTCCGCAAATCGTTTTCCTTGGGCTACCAGACACGATGATTCGTGAAAGTGTTGGCCGCATCAAATCAGCTTTGAAACATCAAGGTTTTGAGTTCCCGCAGGCACGGCAAGTTCTCGTGCAGTTGCGTCCAGCGCATTTGAGGAAAAGTAGTCACGGTTTAGATCTCGCTGTGGCTGCGGGAATTCTTTGGGAGACAGGCCAGCTGAAGAAGCCCGAGGGTGTTCCCGTTGTTTATGGCGAGCTATCGCTAAAAGGCGAAGTGATTTGTCCGGACGATATTGCAGATTTGCCGAATGATTCGTCATCGCCCCCAGTGTTGACCGGGAAAGGCGGGGCGTTCGACTTTCCTACGCTTCAGGCAACTACGTTGCGCGAATTGCTAAATGCAGATCGCGTGCATGCGTCTTTAATTTCTAGTGGATGGCAACGACCTGAATGCCCTGACCTTTTGTTGAGTCGCGAATCGGCTGAGTTGTTAGCAATCGCGGCTAGTGGTGAGCATTCTGTTTTGATTGCAGGACCGCCCGGGACTGGAAAGACGACGGCTGCCGAAGCGATCCATCATGTTTTGCTTCCGATACCAACTGAAGTTTCAAGAGTTGCGCAACGCTACTCAAGAATTCAAGGTGATGACCTTAAGTGGCGGCCATTAGTGCAGCCACATCATTCGATCACCTCGCTTGCGATGATTGGTGGTGGCGCGCCGCCATTGCCAGGTGAAATTACGAGAGCCCACGGCGGACTTCTTGTGATGGATGAGTTCTTAGAGTTTCAACCTGTTGTGCAAGAAGCTCTTCGAGAGCCTATGGAAAAAGGGGAAGTGAGAATCGCCAGGGGGAGCTCGCGGCGATCCTTTCCCGCACAGTTTTTACTAATCGCAACGACCAATCTCTGCCCCTGCGGACAGTTCCTTCCGAATCGCGACGAGCTTTGCCGCTGTCCACGGGGGCGGAGGATGGCTTATCTGACAAGATTGCGTGGACCATTCATTGATCGGTTCACAATGACGATGTTTACTCATACTTGGTCAAAACAACTTGAGATTCCTTTACTTGAGGTTCGCGAGCGAATTGATCGCGCGACAACGTTTCGAATTGTAACTCGAGGGCAAAGTTATTTGAATTCGAAGCTTCGCGAAGACGAAGTGATCAATTCATTAACTACTTTCCAAAGAAAGCAGATTTTGCCTCAAGCCGAGATGTCAAAGCGTCGCTTACTGTCGATGGTGCGGGTTGCAAGGACATTAGCGGACTTGGATCTGTCGATAAAAATCGAAAACAAGCACATTGATCGTGCAGCGGAACTTTGTGTCGAGAATTTTCAGGCTCTTGCGCGCGCATCTGCTCAATAATTTAGGACGCAATAGCCTAAGGAGTTACAATCCGTTTAAGGGCTGGGTCGCTCTGTGCTTGTAAGTACGCGATGAATTCTTCATCGCGCAGCTGCTGCTCGATCGCCTCGATGCGAAAGGCTTTTTCGTCTTCTGGAAGATTCTCTTCTTCAGGCGCGACATTGTTGATGCGGAGCTCGCGTTCAGTTTTGTAAATTTGTTTGATAATAGCTTCGCGTTGTTCTTTCGTGAAAAGAATCGTTTCTTTTTCTTTTTTATCGAGCTCGACTTCTTCGTCAGTAATCCAACTCATCATCATGCCCTTGATGTCGTCGAAATCATAAATGAGCATGCCGATCATGACTGGCATCATCAGCGCGCCGAGTGTGCGCTCAGTGCGGTTAAGCACGGCTTGCACCTTAGCTGTGCGTCCATATTGTTTGTAGACGTCGGCACGAATCGATTCAAAGCCCTCATTAACAAACCGTTGGTGTTGTTCATCTGAAAGATCTTTTTTGCGAAGAAGTATTTTAGGAGTGCGAGTGGTGATGAGCGGAAAATAAAAAGAAATTGTCGATTTAATCGTTGAGCCAATGATGTCGAGTGGTGCGGAATATTTGCGAAGTGCTAAGCGCGCTCTGTCTAACCCATTTTGCGAGCGAATAAGCCCAAGGTCTTCAAAAGTTTTAAGAACGCCACGTCTTGCAAGGCTTAAACCTGTACGGTGCCTTTGAAGATCGGCGACTTCGTTTCCCCAATCACTTTTTACTAGTTCCAGAAAGCGCGTAACGCTCCAGTCGCTCCCGCGCATGGCTGAGATCAAGCCGGCGTTACGTGGATTCAAGTGTGTCAGGAGATAAAGTTTTACTAAGGCTTTTTCGCTTTTCGACCAGCCTATTTTTTCTTCGAAATTAAATTTTTTGAGTGTTGATCTGAGTTGGCGGCGTTGCGAAGGCGTCGCGCTATCAAGCCAACCAGCTAAGTTAAATATATCGCCTGAATTGTTCGCGGCGATTGCGTCGATCAACGCTAACTTTTGCTCTGGGGTTTTGAGGGTTGTTGGATCGGGAAAGCGTCCAGCGCGAAGTTCCTTTAAGAATGTCTGTTTTAAGTCGCGAACTTCAAGGACATCGTAACGAGGACTAAAAATGCGGCCGATTCGGCTTTGTGATGGCGTAAAGAAGTCGATACAGACGGGTGGTGTAGCATTACCTATTGCAGCCGCGAAAAGAATCGCAGCTGCAAAGAATAAGCGAAGGCTAAAAAAGAGGACCGGAGCACGCACTCTAGACCTCAGTTAGTGAATCCATTGAATCGATTGTTGTTCCAGCCGCCATTAGTAGAATCGTCACCTGGTGATGGGTCGCCCCAGTCAATAGCAAGGATTTGCGATGGAGCATTCACTGGAGTTGGTGACGAACGCAAGTCGTACGGGTCACGGCCTTGACGATCGTAGATCGCAAAACCAGTGGGGCTAAATGCACTTGGTTGCATTTTTCCCGCTTGGTTGATGTAGCCTTCAAAGATCGTCAAGTAATGCTTCTGCTCTTCAGAAGTAATTCCCAATATTTTTGACGTCACTTCTTCGAAGAATTCTTGCTCTTCTTGCGACTGAAAGCCATCGATGAATTGGAACTGTATCAACAGCTGAGCCATCTTAATACGGTCACGAAGAATTGAAGCACGCAAACGAACTAAGTTCTTCGATTTAACAGCGTTGAAGGTCACTAACTCACGGTGTAGCAGATCATACGCGCGACTGTCTTTCGTGAACGGGCACGAGAAGCGGAGACGACGGAGCTCTTGTGTCAGTTCTTGTTTTTTTACTTGTGCTTCGTGCAGCCGTTGGAAGTCGGAGTCTGAGCAAATTCCCGCCGTGCGAGCCAAATTCAAAATGAACTGTGTTTCACGAGTTGGCTTCGATAAATTCACTGGAGAAATCGAGTCTTCTTCGAGATGCATCGACTGAATGAGGATCTTTAAGAACGCGAAACCTTTGCGCGAGTTTAGGACGCGGATAAAGGATTTATTCTGTAAGCGAACATTGTCTTCATACATTCCTTCGAACACGTGCTTCGATGCGCGTGCTACAACATACGCTTCACCGGCACCAATTGAAGCGCCCGTACCCGCGCGAACCGCAGTCGTCGCAAACAACGCAATTCTTTGCGCCATATTGAGTTTTCGAGCCGCACGTTTTTGTGCGCCACCGTTTGCTGGCGGAGCATTTGGATCTTTAGGCGGTTGCAATGGGCCGTTTGGACCAACGACAACTGGAACACCTGGCACAGGAGCGTTGAACCCACTCGTTAATGTGCTATCCAATTCCTTTGATAAAAACGCTGTAAGGTCTTTCTTGCGAATTGCGCGACCGATGCGATTTCCTAATGCGCGGAAAGTTCCACGCATAGAATCGGCTGCACGAATTGCATCATTTCGACTGATCACTGCGCGTGAACGCCAGCGAGCAGAACCTTTTGTCATCGATAAGAGGAGAAGACCCAACAATTGTTTGTGGAGACCATCGATCTTCACGCCGTAGAGTGCGCCGATTTTTAACATGAAGTCTGCGTTGTTGAGGAAACTTGAAGTTGAATCAGCGAGAATGCGAACGCGACTAGTACCTTCGACGGCACTGCCACCCATTCCGCCGCCCCAGCGGCCGCCAGCTCCGCCTGCGCCACCAGAAGTAATTCCAGCTTTCTTAGCGCCAGGCCAAATTCCAAAAGCTAAACCGTAAAGTGCTCCGAATTTAACAGCGTCTTTTACGTAGCGGTCTGCCATCTCGCTCAATTTGCTGCCGTCAAAAAGTTGGATCAATGCTTGCGCTTCAGCGTTGTAGTCCTTGTTGTAGATACCAACGACAGAAAGAATGTTACCGATAAGGCCTGGGTCAACGTCGCCACCTGAGTATCCACCCATGCCGAAGTTGTTACGGAATGAATCGAGTTGTTCTTGATCTTCAGGGCGAACTTTACGGCGAATGATTTCGGCGAGGTTCTCATCTTTCGAGTAGAAAGCCATTCGACCAGACGCGATCCACCACAACAATGCGCGCACTTCTGCGTTTTGAGTCGCACGAACAAGATCGGTGATTTTCAAACGCGGCGAACTGATGAGCAAACGACCATGCGGATTCTCAACTTCTTCAGGGATTGTCTCGAGTTCGTCGAGTGAGAGGCCTTCAGCAAGGTTTCTGATATCGCACGGTGGCTTTGAAGGGGTTGAAGCGCGATTAGCGGGACTAGTGTTGCCTGAATTAGCGCGCGAGTTATCTTTCTTGTCGCCGAATTGCCCGCCGCTTTTATCGTCGTCAAGAGTGCCGAAGCCACCTGGTGTGCAAGGCTCATTTTCTAGGCGGGGCGGGCGAACTTCTTTTTTAGGAATGTGTTGAGTTGCTTTTCCACCAACTTGAACGACGAGGTCGTTCATGCGGCGATGAATTTCTGCTGAATAGGGTTCAGGAATTTTATCGAGGATCAAACGTTCGCGGGCAGCTTCGAGGAGCTGGCGTGAGCGAGCACTGTCGCCAAGTTCGCGGACTGCGACGGCTTCGATGATCCAATCTTGTGCATCCGTTTGTGTAAGGCGAGTCGACGCTCCGTTTTTCGCGGTAAACGCAGTGGCATATGGTTGAACCCGAGCGTTGCCGGCGGCGACCGCTTCAGCAACTGAGTTCAAAATAAGCGCGGCGCTAAGAAATACGCGCAATAACATAGAGGACTCCTTTTTGGAGGGCATACGGACTAAGCGGTTCCTAGTGTTCAATAACTAAGCCACGGCATCTCATCTTGAGACAGTTGTTGAAACGGCTGACACCTGCCTCGAAAACCTGGGGTAGTTCAGTAACTTACAGCGTTAAGGATTGGACCAAGGGGGTAAAAGTGTATTTGCCAGTTGCCCGGCCAGACTGCTAATAGTTAAGACTCTCTGACAACATTTGTCGCTCATGGTGATGTGGCCGAGTGGCTAGGCAGCGGCCTGCAAAGCCGCGTACAGCAGTTCGAATCTGCTCATCACCTCCAATTTTCGACTGCAAAGCAGTCATTCCGCACGTTAACCACTGAAAATTAATTACTAATGGATTCAGTAAGTTACCGGGGTCGGACTTTTTTAAACATCACTCTACCTAACCGAAAATAACCATCCAAAGTGGCAACTACATGGCAGTTGAGTGGCAATTCAGACGTAAAATTTTGCTCACAATTTGAATAACTAGAGCGCGAAAAAAATCGCCTGCTTGCTGTTATGACGGTCATGTTTTCTTATTTTTTTGTGAGGCGAAGGGATAGTAACGGGTTCCAAATTTAGACTTGTCACAACTGGCTTCGTTGTAGGTAATACTACTAATGACCACATAAAAGGGGTGAAGAGTGCGTCAACTGGTAATGAATGTTTTTGCGGTAGTTGTTCTCTTAGTTGCCCCATTCAGTTTTGCAGCCGCTGCTGAAGACCTTCGTGTCGTAGAGAATGAAAAGGTCTGTATGGTGACCGATATGTTGTTTGGGAAAAAACAAATCCCGGTGACCCATGCGGGCAAAACCTATTTCGGCTGCTGCCAAAATTGTAAAAAAACTCTTTCAGAGGATGCGGCGGCACGAAACGCAATAGATCCCGTCACTGGAAAAACAGTAGATAAAGCGACGGCAGTTATTGCCGCACGCGCTGATAATTCTGTTTTGTATTTTGAAAATCGAAAATCATTCGAAGCTTACGCGAAAAAGTCGGTCGGTGCCGCAAAGCCATCTACTTCAGATCATAGCGGCCATTAATGAACTATAAATTTACCGTTCGATTGTTTCCCGCCGTGTACGCCACATTGAAACACGTACTCACCAGCCTTTAGCGTAACTACTTTTTCAGCGCGACCATTGGCATTCGCCATTAAATTTATTCCTGCCTTCGGCGATGAAAGCATAAACATAGAACCTTCTGCAGACAGGATCACGCGAACGCGCTCATTAGCTGAAATATGCACTTCAAGTGGCGAACAGTTTCCATTTTTCGCGCCTTTAACTTCGAACTCTTTACTTACCGGGAGCAATTTTTCGCGTAGGCCTTCTGGGTAAAGCCATTCACCGCGATCGTAAGCAGTTTTTCCTTCATTGTCTCTGATCATGAGGTCAGCTCCCGCATCAATCAGTTTTTCAACTGTCCACGAGGAACCGATTTGGACGCCAAGAACTAACGGCGTCATTCCGTTCTTATCTTGAATGTTGAGATCCACATCATTGGCTATCAGCATTTCGACTAACGGTACGCTACTTGTGCGAACAGCCTTATGCAGCGCTGTCTCGCCAGTTATAACTTCGGTGACATCAAAATACGCACCTTTATCAATGAGTAACTTCGCAATTTCTAAACTACGAAGATAGAAGAACGAATCTATCCATTTTACTGAGGCACGACATGCGCGACTCGGTTCATCGGTAGCGGCAAGTAGCGGAGTGCAACCATTTGAGTCAGCAAAATTAACATTGGCACCGCAAGCAATAGTCGCATTAACTTGCTCAAGGTTTGCCGCTGTACTTGCTTCTAATAAAGAAACATTCAACTGCGGGTAATTATTTTTACATGTATTAGGAATTGTCGGCGTTGCAGCGCGAACCGCAAAGGTGACCGAGCACGAAAGAATTAATAAATAAAGTCGCGTCATCATAGCCCGCCTCCATTCTGTTGAGCGTACTCTAAAGCGCATAACTTTCGCGACAAATTTTCAATTTTGAAATTGCGCGATGTGTTCTTTTCATTGGCACTTCCATTTCTGGCACGGATCACGCATATACTCTACCCCAGTATCATGATGGCTCCACCCGGAGGGAAAATGGCCACATCAGTTGCAACGCTTCAAGTTCCTGTAAAAAAGAAATTGAGTAAAGGTCACGATCACACGTTACAACTTAAGCGAGTCGCGCGTATTAAGGGCCAAGTTGAAGGTGTTGAGCGAATGATTCTTGAGGGGCGGTATTGCCCGGATATTCTTCAACAGGTGAAGGCCGCACGTTCGGCTCTTAAGGCACTTGAGCTTGCAATTTATGAAGGTCATCTTCGCGGCTGTGTAAAAAAAGCGATTGCTGCGAAAAACGAGCGAGAGTCGGAAGCTAAGATTGAGGAACTCATCATGTTAATGCGTTCACAAGGTTAAATGCACTTAATTTAAATTTTAAAATGCAATTTGGGGAAACCCTGGGGATGGAGCAAAAGATGAAAACGTTAATACTCGCCAGCTTGGCAACGGTTGGTTTCGCACTTGGCGCAGAAGCAAATAATCACTCTGCAGAAGTACCAAACCTTACCGCAGCAGAAATTTCTGCACACAAGATCGATAAACTTGTTCAGTTAAAACAAGTCGATGCGGCTTTTGTTAAAAATCTCAAAGGCATCGAGGTTTCGAAGCTCGAGAATGGCGGCCCAGCTAAGCCGACATTTAAGGTCATTGCACATCAAGAAAGTGATGACGGCAAAGAGGCTAACAAGCTTGAACTGACTTTAGATTCTAAGGGTAAAGCGCTCGGAAAAGCTCAAATAATCGCTGGCACTTCAGCAACGAAGCCAACGGTGTGGGGAAGCAAAGATCCAATTACGCTTATCGAAGAGGGGCTTCATCACGTTGAGCACGTTGCTCATCATGATAAAAAGGTCGGGCAATATATTGTTCCGTTCAAAGCAGTTCGCATCAGCCAGGTTACGCTCGATAACAAATCAGTTGCGAAGCTTGAAATAGTTGGAGATGGCATTCAAGAGAAGCTCAACATGTACCTTTCATTGACTGGCGAACTTTTGAAAACAGAACGCACTAAGTAGAAACTGAGGAAGAGCAGGAGGTCTTAAATGCAGACATTCCAAGTCAGCTATAAAAAGATTCTGCTCTTTTGGTCATTCGCATTGTTTACGGGATGTGGATATTGGAGTGGGAGTAACCCACAGCTTGATAGTGTGCCTCTTACGGCTGAAGAAAAACTAACACTATCGTATGAGTCTATACAGCCAGTAATCGAGAACCGTTGCGGATCGTGCCACGGTTCGGCCGATGACTTGAATCTCGAGACCTACGAAAATTTGATCGAGAATTTACCGGCAGTTAAGAGAACTGTTCTTGAAACTGGCGAAATGCCACCCCGAGGTCGAATCACATCGAGAGAGCTGCAGATGCTTCGGTTGTGGATCGAAATGGGTGCCCCTGCGGGCAGGCAAGATATTCCGACTCCGACGCCGCAACCAAGTCCAACAGCGACTCCCAAGCCAGATAATCCGCTTGAACCAACGTATCAGTCGATCAGAAAACAGATACTTGAAAAACGATGCATCGGTTGCCATAGCGAGAATGGGAAAGCGAAACACATTCCACTTGTGACTAAATCAGACCTTATCGATTCTCCGCGAGAAATCGTAATCCCTGGGAATCCAGATGAGAGTGGAATCGTTATCGCCTTGGAACGTCAGGATGACAAACGGATGCCGCCACCGAGCAAGCCGCCGCTGAATCGCAAACAAATTGAAGTGATTAAAAAGTGGATCGCTAGCGGGGCGAACTAATTGAGCCTGAGCAAACACGGTGAGATAAAAAAAGCCCCAACATTGGGGCCTTACTTCTAATCTTGTTCGCCTTCTTAGTGACCGCGAACTCTGTAGCAATAGTGAACTCTACATCTCTGACCTTCATAAGCTTCACACTGCTCAATGGCTGAGTGCTGCGCTTCATAGTAATCATACGATCGCTGGCCCCAGTAAATTTGGTACTCATGATGGTCGTTGTGCGATGAGCATACATAGAGAGGACGAGGACGTGGGCGCGGCGGATATCTTCGTCCGTCGTCGTAAGAGTACTGGTCAGTGTTGAACTGAGCCTCAGTATCCACAGTCCGTGACACTGTCATGTTGATGTCAGATTGCTCCCAGCCGGTGTCATTCGCGACCGCGAAAGAAGCGGATGTGCTTAATACAAATGCAATTGATGCGATCTTCAGGATCATTTTGGCCCCCTTGTGGTTGTTCTACTACGTACAGAAAGTTATGAAGCAAACTTGGTGCCTACAACTATAAATTTCACCGAGAAGAACTGTCGCCATAGAGATTGGGACAACTTGGCCAACCCGAAGTTTGATTTGTCCCAACTGATTTACACTTCCAGTTCAATTCGCGCTTGTACCTGTATCGATACGATCTAGTCACATTTCCGTGGCATAGCCTTTGAAGTGAACCCTTAAGTTATCAATCTATATAAGGGGGCCAATTTGAAAGCTATATCGATGTTACTTGTAAGTGCGTTCGTCTTGAGCGGCTGCGCTCACTCCACAATGCGTGGATCTGTCGCAATGAAAACAACCGATTCAGAGGCGCATGTATGTCTCGGAAAAGGTGAAGTGAAAGAGGGTGACCGAGTGCGACTGTATACAAGCCAATGTACTCCTCGCATGAAAGGTGAAGGGAGAGATGCATCTTGTGAGAAAGTTTTCCTCGGGAATGGGTCTGTTCTAAGACTTATCAACGAACACTATTCTGTTGTTAAGTTCGATGATGGAGTTAAGTTTGAAGAGGGATCTTTTGTTGAAAGGCTCTGATTAAACTGCAAATGCAAAGTGGAGCGAGTGATGAGCATACGAATGAAAATAGTTTGTACAGACAAAGTCACCGAAAGCGGTTTAAAATAAGCTGAGAAAAAAGCGATGGGCTAAAACCCATCGCCCGAGGTTTAAACTTTAATCTTTTACCAAATCCGGATTCCGCAAAATAATCAACGTCGCCAAAACTTTCGGCACGTAATCTTGATTCTCAGTTTTCGTTAAACGACCTTCATCAGCCATTCTGAAAACGTCGCGATGTCCGGCTTCTTTAACGATGTCTCGCACGCGACTTTCGCCAGCGTTGTAGCTTAAGAGTGCTAAATGCCAATCGCCGTCGAAGATGCGAACCAAATTTGTGAAGTACGCAACTGCTGCATCAGTTAACTTTGCAGTGTCAAGTCGCTCATCCATTTGATCATCTACGCGAAGCCCGTAAGTGCGAGCAGTTGATGGAATGAACTGCCAAATTCCTGCCGACGTCATGCCTTCAGTATTTTGGTAGCCGCTTTCAACAGCAGGAACTGCGAACAAATCCAAAGTCAGATTTGCAGCCTTCAATTTTCCTTCGATCATGCTGTCGTAATTTCTCATTCGCTTTAGTGTGTTGCGAATGTAGAAGCGTGCGCGGGGCGTGCCGGTTGCGAGGTTTAGCCAATGCAAAACTCGCTTATTAATCACGATCGGAATTCCCGTATCATTTTGCGCACGCTTTGCAAGCTGTTGCGCCTGAGCGAAACCAATTCGGCGATCAGAAACCAAACCTTCGCCAGCCCACGCTGCCAACGCAGTCGTTACTGTTATCGCAAATGCGATTGCAATCATTGAAAGCCGAGAGATGTATTTTCTATGCTGGAACGTCATTTCTATTCTCCTCTTGAGAAAGTGAGGGGAGACCGCCATCCCTGCGGTACCTGCGAGTTTGAATGTCGCCCCGTGGTTGTGCGCGCTAGAAAATCTAGCGTGCTGTTGATGGATCGTCTTAGCTACTTCGAACAAACAAGTAGCATAAGCCAAGCTATCGAAACTCCGTCGGCCGAGCAGAGATTCGTCGCAAGCAAGTTCATCGTTCTCCTCAATCCGATTGATCCAGTACAGGACCAGCGGATTCCAGCCGCAATAAATGCGGACAATTTCAAGGAGAGAATTCCAAACCAAATCGCCTTGACGGTGGTGCTGCAACTCATGCCGCACGACCAACTGCAATTGCGACCAGTTCTGAAGAAGGTGTTGAGGTAAAAAAACCAAAGCTTGGTTTTTAAGTCGAGCTGCAAACGGAATGTCAATTTCCGGATGCACGAGTAGTTCAACGCGACCAATTTTCCGAGTGGTGATTCCACCTTGCCTGAGCGCGACGAGTTTTCGCCGATCACGCACAACTCGAGAAACGCGATACACAGCGAAGCACAAAGTTAAAATGAGCAGTAGCGAGCCCAGCGAAAGAATCGCAATCGTCTGATTCGCAGCCACCGATTTATTCGCATTCGGTGATACCGTAATCGTCGGAACCTTACTCAAGAGTCGATTATCAGCCGTGATCTGTGTTGACGGCGCAATCTGAATTGCAGGTTTAAAAATATTTTTCGGCGCAAAAACCGATGACATTGTAAATGCAATGAAAGGCCCCAAGCATGCGACCACGATTGCAGAGCGATGAATGATCTGGAGAGATTTGAAATCAACCCGCTTTGTTTTTCTATTTATAAATGTAAGTCCGAGCGGAATGATCGAGGCAACAATCAAAAGGACATTTAATTTCAGGAGTAGGGTGGCGGCCGCAATTATGATATCGATCACTTTGCACCTCGGCTCTCAAGCAACGCTCGTATTTCTTTAAGCTCAGCGCTTGAAATTTCGTCGGTGTCTAAAAGTCTTCTAACCAATGACGCCGGCTCTCCATCGAAAACCGTACTAACGACGTGATCAAGCGTTCGTGACTCATATGCTTCTTTAGAGAGGACGGGTATATACGTGTGCGTGCGCCCTTCGCTCTCAGCTTTAACCACTTTTTTCGTCAGCAGGATTCGTAAGATCGTTGAAACGGTATTGTACGCATAGGATTTTTCACTCGGAAGTGCATCGATCACGTCGTGCACACTGCCTCCGTTGAGTTTCCAAAGCACACTCATGATCTCGAGTTCGAGTGGAGTGAGCAAACCATCCTGCTCTGATTTTTTCTTGCGACCCACAGATAACCCCCGCTTTGGATTTAAGTTAAAACTAAAAATATAGTTTCAACAACTAAATATTTAGTTATGCGGTGCGCAGTCGAGGTTTATGGCCTAGAATCTTGCAATTGCCTCGAAAAAATT
>JANOUF010000066.1:0-13998 GCA_031416685.1 Bdellovibrionales bacterium | reverse complement strand
TACCAAATGCTCGGTGGCATTTAGCCACCTCTCATAAGGAAGCGCAGACTATAGGGTAAAGAGCCTTTAGGTCAACCCCTGCAACGGGTAAATCGAAGGACAAATTAGGCCTAAAGCTCATTATATTAGAAAAGAGTGCTGCATTTGTTGGCGGCGCGGGCTCTCAGTCGTTGAGACAAGCCCATTAAAATATCAGACATCGTCGACTTTACGACCGGGTCTTTAAGCATTTCAACTTCTTCGCCGATCATTCTTAGGTTTTTTGGATCAAGTGTCGCGTAAGTCGGGAAAGCACGTTCGCGAATATTTCCATATTTACTGTTCATACCTTGCTTAACCAGTTCCGCTATCTCGCGTGTTTGTTCAGTCGTGATCAATTTGTCTTCGTGGAATTGGAGAGCTAGATCAGCGGCCGTCAAATACGGGATCTGGTTATAATAAAGTTTTTCACCAACCGACTCTGGATACAGATCATGAATGTAAACTCGCTCGACTCTGCCCTTGAGTCTCCAAAGAGTACTTATCCGCTTATAGACCGTCACATCTTTTTCACCGTTGTCGCCGATCAAAATGATTTTCTTGCCTGGATTTGCTTCGATGATTTCTGCAATTCGATCAAATTTAAATGCTGCGGTAGTTACTTCCGTACTTAGACGAACGGATAATTCACCAACCGGAAATCCTGCCGTTTGCAAAAACTTTTCTGGCAAACGCGTAATGGATTTCGGCGCACCCGAAACATAGTGAAACTCCGCCCCTCGTGCCGCGAGCATCATGTACAGCTGAGACATTCCAATAAACGCGTCGTGATTCTTAAGTACATTCCGAGCGAGCTTAAAGATATGCTTGGTCTTTGCTAGGTAACTATCGCTCTCAGGGCGAACTTGGGTGTGCTGAATGGTATCGTCTATATCACTGATGATGATCGTGTTTTTTAGCGATGACCCGTGCGCAAAATGGGCAGCTGCAGTCAAAAAAATCGACAGCAAAAGTACGTTAATTCTGTGGAGAAGCGCCTTGGATCTCACGAGTGGAAGCTAATGCAGGAGATGGGCCGGACTCACAGCCATAGGCTTCAATCAAACGCGTACGAAATCGAGGTGAGTGCTGAGCTAAACACTCCATTACGTCGGCCACCATTGGGTGCTGACGATCGCGCATATGATCACACGTATTTGGGAAGACTGAATCCGCACGCCCCGTTAGGTCCCCTGTGAGCAGCGAGAATGCTACACCCACGGTTTCTTCCATGTAATGACCCGGGCAAATTCCATTGCACGGCTTATCGAGAACTTCTTTGCGATTAAGGTCGGTGATTTTTGCAAAGCACGCAGCCAATTCGCGAGTCTCGCCGATCGATTCCCAGAAATCTGCATAAGCCGCTTCTTGTGAGCTTGTGTCTTTCGCACAGCGATTTTTTACGCCGTCAAACCACTTAAGTGCATTCAGTGCCTTGCCGCGTACTTCGGGAGTCACGCCGCTTTGAGCTTGAACTTGCATCTTTACCATTGTGCAGGCGTGACCAAATTCGTGAAAAAGCGTCGGTTCAAGCCCCGCAACACCAAGATCTTTTCTCACATAGCTGGTTAACACAATTTTTCCACCTAGAGGAGCAGTCAGCGGTTCGCCTGCAGCAGTTGGCCCGCGCATCCGAAGTGGTAAATTTTTTGTCGTGATCGCGCGAAACTCAGAGTCTTCGTCTTTCGTATAGCGACTTTGAATTGCCGCAAAAATACTTGTGTAATTGCGGCCTGCCATTTCGAAAGCACCACCGTGAACACACGGGTCACTGATAGAGCCATCGGTGGGTGGCTTACAAACTGAAACCTCAACTCCTGCCATCCCCGCACGACAAGCGACGTCGTCACCGCAGCAAAGATTCGTCGCTTGTGTACGAATCTCTTCAATTCGAAGATTAAGTTTAGGAATTTCCGGCTCTAACGATTTATCCGAAAACAAATTGAGCCGGCCTTTTTTTAGCATTTCATCATGGCTTGGCCATGTGTATGAACTGCGGCTTGGCCATGTGTATGAACTCGTCGTCGTCGACTCTTCGTCAAAGCGATCGGCTGGATCGCCGCAACGATCCAGCGTTCCGCGGCTGCCTTTTACAAATGGCTTGCAAAGTGGACTGATCTCACCAATTTCAAAACTTAATTTATCGGTCGACTTTCGCGGATACGATCTAATTTCTTGGCAGACGCGATTGTGGCCTAGATCAAAGAGCGTCGCTTTTATCTTCGAGAGCTTGTGACTCTCAGTCGATTCAGAATTGTTTGAAATCGATGAGGTCGCTGATCCCACACTTAACCAAAGAGTTAGCGCTACTAACCCGCAGGGACCCAAGAATGCGAGGAAAAATCTCAAATGTGTCACTTGTTCTCAGAGTAAAAGCGAAGAGTTTTCACCGCAAGTCCGGAACTTCCTCCTAAGGCAGGGCAAGTTCACTGTAAGCTTTGGGATTTCCAAAGTGAGAGTTGTCAAAGTGACTTGAGGGGAGTGACACCAATTCGTAAAGCTTTCTGGGCTTGATCTCCGAGATAATGTTCTCTCTGAAACTGACTTTTCCACATGGACTTTGATCCATGCATATTTCAGAAATTTTTTGAAAAATTTTTGAGAAAATTAACAGGAGACGATGCCATGAACTTCAAACTACTCTTAACAACTGGGCTTCTGATACTCGGCACATCTGCCCTTGCTGAAACCACGAATGCCACGACTTCACCGTTTGCCACTGAGAACAACATCAACTCAGATTCAATTTCAACCACTCCGCAAACGGATACTCTTCAACAAGATCAGGGGTTAACGCCGTCCACATCGAGCGCAACGACAACACCCAATTTCAACAACGGTCCAGCGCAAACCGTGCCAGTCAACCCTTCAGCAATTGGCCCGGGTTCATCATCTGGAACTGCGCCAATTAATCCAAGCGATGCACAGTAGGGTTTAACTATACTTTGTTTCGGGCCAGGAGTAGTTTCGTCACCATGCGAACTACTCCGGTCTTTTCTCCTGGCATCGTAACCGAACAGGTTCAAAACTTTATTCGTGAATTTGGCGTTCGTGAAACCACGCCTCTTAAAGAACTTCGTGAAGTCACAACCAATAAATTCAAAGGTTTCCTGTTACTGCCCGAAGCTGGTCAGTTCCTTGATGTGTTGCTTAAACTTATTCAGGCAAAACGAACACTCGACGTCGGTTGCTTTACTGGGTACAGCGCACTTGTCGCTGCACTCGCGATGGGGAAACAAAGCGAAGTTATCACGTTTGATATCAACGAAGAATTCACGGCAGTAGCTGGGGAGTATTGGAAGAAGAACGGCGTTCATCAACAAATCCAGCTCAAGATGGGAGCAGCTACTGATTCCCTTCAAAGCTTAATTTCATCGGGACAAAGCGGCACCTTCGATGCGTCGTTCATCGATGCCGACAAATCGAACTACCAAGCCTATATCGATCTTTCTTGCGAGCTTGTTCGCAAGGGCGGATTCATTCTTCTCGACAATGTTTTATGGCGCGGTACGACCGCTGACCCAAAAACCGAAGATGCGACTGGCCAGCATTTTTACGCTCTAACCAAACGTCTGCAAAGTGACGAACGTTTTGATTACACGCTTTTACCTATTGGCGATGGGTTAACGCTTCTGCGCAAACGCTAAAATCTCTTTTCACGCGTCTCATTTTGAAACACCCACTCTAATCTTTAGTCATGTTTCTTCCGAATAGATCAATGCAAGCTAAACGGAGGAACGTATCTATGTATTCTGATTCCGAACTAATGAGTGTCTATGATTTTCTTCGCAATACTCCTGAAGGCCACCTTCGTAAGATGATGGTTGCAGGCAAAATGTCGAACGATCATTTTATGGTTCTCATGAAAGTCGCGCGCGGCTGCTCGAGTGAAGAGTTCGCAAAGCACGCGATCGCAAAAGATTTCCCAAAAATGAAATCAAACGCGAAAGAAGTGCCGATTAAGGATTCTCTCTGGCCAATCGCTCTCGGTAAATTTGAGGAGCTTGGACTTCTCGCTGCCGGCGCCAAAGCCGCTTAATGAATAAGAAAATTCTTTTGGGCAGGATCGGCAATTTCACGCTGATCCTGTTTTCCATTTACGCCTCTGTCATTCTTTATCAAAGATGGATCGCCCGCGACGACAGGGAATCTCAACCTGCCGGACAGTTTAAAGCACTCACGATGAACAATTCACAGATCGAACTCCCACTAAAAGATGGCAAACCAAGTGTCATTGTCTTTTGGGCTACGTGGTGTGGCCCCTGCAAACTCGAGCTCGATCGACTTGCGAGCGCAGTGCAGAATAGAGAAATTCCCGCAGACCGCATATTTGCAGTAAGCATTGGAGAGCAACTCGAAACGGTCCAAGTAACCGCGAAAGAACGACAGTACCCGTTTCAAGTTCTCGCTGACGAGCGAGCCAACTCTCGAAACCTATATCAGATTCAAGTGACCCCAACCACGATTCACGTCGACAGTGACGCAAAAATCGCATGGGTTGGCCAAGGTATGCATCCGCTCTCTGTAAAAAAAGCACGATCGCTCCTAGCGAACTAATCACTGAAAACTGACCAGCTAATTTCAAAAAAATTAGGCGGCTTTAGGAAGCTGAAATTGAATGCGGCAAGTTCGAGTCGAATCAAATACGCTTACGCATTCGCCAAAAAGAGTTGTGCAGGCGCAGAGATCTTCGGCGAGCTCGGCCAAATATGAATTCAAATAGGCAAAGTCAACATCATCAAGCGCACCTTTTGGAACTTGTAAAAGGCTTACGTGGACTTTTAAACCGCCAGGAAAAGATTTGCTGCCAAGAGCACCTTCCGCCTTTGATTTTGCACGAACAAACGCGTCACTATCTAAGGTCAGCGTTACGTAATCATATGGTGTCGACATTCCTTTTAGGAGCTCGACGCCAGTTACACGCATTTCAATTTTTTCGAGAGCGAGGGTTCTTGCGAGCTTTTCTAATTTGTCTTGGCGTTGGCAGCCGACAGAATAGCAAAGAGAAACGTGGACGCCGGAGGTGGGAACTTCAACGTCGATATCCTTAGAAAGCAGGTGATCCAAGAATACTTTACGAATCGGCTCGACCGGCTTGGCTTGTAATTCAATGGCTAGATATGCGTTCTCGATCACGTTCATGCATTAGAAGTACACCCGATTGGGTCCATGTTTGAATCGCAACAATTTGTTCACAGGTAAAACCAAAGCGTGCCCGACAGGCACGCTTACATTGCAGCTCACGACGCTGCTGACGTAATAGCGAGTTACACAAATGTTAACGTTTAAACAGCGTGCGGAGCGATTCGCAGCGTTTATCGATTTGCATCGTCACATATTTCGAAGACGGAAGATTTTCTCTAACGTTTTGGCAGTAGTAGATTTCTACTTTCGAATTGAAACGGCCAACATCCGTAAATTCAATGCGTTTCGAATTTTTATTGTAGCGAGATGAAACCTCTAGGTCGTCGGCTATGACACAAACTGTTTTCGAATCAACTGCCCCGTTAGTCACGACAGCTAATTCGGTTTTCAACATAGGCTGATCAACCTTCAACTTAATCTTTCCTGCAACTGCAGAAAGCTCGCTCACGGATTCAATCACGACACTTTCAATCGAGCTTTGAGTTGCACGCTGACGAATGCTTGAATAGTTCGTCCGAGAAGTCGCTGAACTCTTTAGCGATACGATTTCTTTCAACAGCGGCACGTGTTCTTGGCCAACAAACACAACAGCTAACCCCGCATCTGCGCGGAACAAGTTCTTTACGGCACTCTTCGACAGACTCGCATCATCTTCCGTATAGAACTCACCTTTAAAGATACGAACCAAATGAACTTTCGCATCTACACTTCGAGAAAGTTGATTTAGCAGCAATGACACCTGTTCGTCGGTTTCTCCGCGATGGTTCGTCGTCAGCACGACGAGTACGTCAAGCGAAGCTTGCGAATTGCCATCTGGCTGAACCCAATCTGATTTGTAGCAATTAAAGCCTTCAACAGGCGTCACACATTGCGGATGCATCACTGTGTCCTTAACAACGACCACTTTTGGATTTTGCTTTTGATTTTGCTTTTGCTTTGCTGGAACAAGCGGCTCTTGATGCACGACTGGGCGTTGAGGTGTTTGAGTAATAGGAGTTTGCCTAGGCACGACTTGGGTCATTGGCCTATCGACAGGCTTAGGGGTAAGGTTGTTGTTAAACACAGTCGGCTGTGGATCGCCCCATCGCTGTTCATAACGAGCCTTCCCGCAGGCCGAAGCCAACAGTAAAATCGCTAAGAGAATTTGGGTCGTCTTAAGTGCTTTCATAAAATACTCCAGTCCAATCAAAACAAACTGCAAACTTTGAGCGCAATCACGCTCTCTCTCTGAGGCGGCACAATTCTTAGGTGATTTTGATAGCTTAGAGCCAGCTCCTCAGATTTTGGATGAATCTCAAAAGTGCATGAGAAATCAGCGTAAGTGCCCGAAATCGGCACTCTTTTGCAAATTCAGCAAGGCGGATGCTACGCTTAGAGGCGTGGGTGATCTTCGCGAGAAAATGAAGTCAGACTTAGAAGTTGCCGAGTGGGAGCTGCTTAAACCCCATCTCGAGCGAGATGCTTTGATTATAGTTTCAGAAGAACTTGATCTCGTGGACGTCGCAACTGCTGTTGCCGAGGGCCGACTTAAAAGTGTCGAACAATGGATGCAAAAAAATTTAATGACCAAACCCACTGCAGCTCAGCTACATGCATGGGAGCAAAACCCTAATACACCGTTCTCATTTCTGATCGTGCAACCTTGGGTGTTGATTCAACAACGTGCAAATTGACTGCAGTCGCTATTTTAAATCGCTCATTGAAAAACGCGATCACTTCATCCATCCGCATGTACGCAAGCCGCACGATACTTCCAACGTGCCCCTGGTCATGCACGATGACGTCAGGCTGACCGAGAATTTCCCAAAGTTGCTTTTGATTTGGACTTGGAACTTGGCGATCGTTCGTGACCATCATCATCATTAGCGCTGACTTATCAACTTTACGAGCAAAGTGGAGCGGATCGAACACGAGATGCTTGTGCAATTCTTTTTCGTAATCCTCGATAGCTGTGATTTTTAAATGCTCCATTCGCCGCTCTCGCAAACGAACCATGTGTCGATTTTTTGTTTTCGTTAGGATCTCAGGAAAATTACCACCGCCCGCGCCGATCATCGCGCCAACAATGCGTGTTTCAACTCCGATGAACATTGCAGTCGTGATACCGCCGAGACTAAATCCCATTGCCGCAATTTTCTTATGATCCAAACTTGGGTGCATTTGAATAAAATCGACTGCGGTTTGCAGAGCATGGAGGGCGAAACGGTGATTTGCATCTTCCGCATCCCACGACGGAAGCGCCTCAGGCTGAACAATGTTGTTCACGTCAGCGATAACCGCCGCAATTCCCGCTGCGCACAAAGTCGAAGCAATTCGAGTTTCAAGAATCGTTCGACCGTGAATCGTTGGCACCATGAGGACCACTGGTGCACGTTTAATTTTTTCAGGACGGGCAATGTAAAGTTGCTGCATGCGCGCTTTGCGCACGTTCGGATCAAAAACTGGAATACCCGCCGACGCGTGAACGCAACCGTCTTCGATTTCGATGATCGTCTCGGTGACTGGCATCGTAAGCGGGACATGCTTGAGTTGCTGAACGAGCGCTGAGAATGATTCATCCGAAATCGGCTCTAGATGCGCACTTGAGGCAACTAGAGAGAAGAGCATGCTAAATATCAACAAACTGACTCGCATCATTTTTGAGCCCTCCCAACGAATTTGACGATAACTCGCCTCGATATGTGTTCATATGAATAATGCAAGGCGTCTGTAAAACTACCTTTAATCTTGCACCACTCCTTTTCCCTCTTGTAAGGCTTAAAACTAGAGACAAATCCTAGGGCTTGAGGGGGCTGGATGAGGCGTTTCAGTGTGCTGCTATTTTTGGCGTTAGTCGCCTGTGGCAGATCTCAAAATCCAGACGTTCTTTCGACCTCGGTACATGTGTATCCATCGGATCCAATTGCGGCCGGTTGGAACGAGTCATTTGCTGACGATAATGAATCTGAAGTTTTCAAACTTATCAACGATACTCATGACCGAGAGCTTTCGCACCTTCACTTCACTACCATTTCAATACCCATCAACGAAGATCAGATTCTTGATGCAAACGATGTAAGTCGTAGGCCTGAAGATCGCGCTCACGACAACACCCAAACACAGTTAGATCAGTTGGCACTTAAAGATACAGCGCGTGCCTACTCACATCGTCGAAGACCACCGCCACGTGCTCGACCAAAGCCGAAACCAAAAATAACGTCTCGAAATTTTACAAACTGGGATGGCGTACTAACGGGCTCCGATGTCGCGAGCATTCGCTTAGGCACAAGCATCTCAGGCCCAACCCCCTACGAGCGATCAAGTGCCGAAATTTTCGTACCAGCTTCAATTGCCAAATCAATAACGGCAAATCGCGCGCTTGATGTTCTCGGCGCCGATTTCCGATTCGAAACCAAAGTCACTTGGAATCAATCAGGCGGAATCGCGTCAAACATGGTGGTCATTGGTAGCGGTGATCCAACATTCGGCTCGGCAGACTTCAAAGATGAACATTTTGATCGGTTAAGAAATTTAGTTCGCGACTTAAAAAAATCGGGTGTCACCGAAGTTCGCGGAGCAATTCATTTTTCTTCTGCCGATCCTCGCTGGGATTATCCAGTTCACGCGCCAGGTGTTGAGCCACGCGACAGCGGCTGGTGCTACGGCGCCCTTTCGCAAGCGTTTAACCTACATTCGAATTGTGCGACAGTTGTTGTTCGCAACAACGGCACTGCAAATTGGCGCGATTCACGAATCAAAGTTCCTATCAAAACTGCAATCACAAATGGAAGAACAACAAGCCTCTCAAGGCAAATCTATTTCGACGAACGCGGATCTCTGAGTGGATTCGGAATCACCGGAACAATTGCTAAACGTCAGCGTGAGTTTGCAATCGCACTTCCAGTGCCGAACGTGAAAACTTGGTTTTCAAATGTGTTCATCAGCAACCTTAGTGAACTCGCCATTACTTATTCGGCGGAAACTCAAGGAACCCGAAGTGGTTCTTCCAAAAGTGCATCGACATTTTCGGCAAAGCTCAGCGAGATCTTGGTGCCGATGCTCAAAGAGAGCGACAACTTCCTTGCTGACACGCTCTTCAAACGAGCTGCGCTCAACAGCAATCCAAACCAGCCCATGCGTGAAGCTTCTCAAGGCTTGTTAGCCGAAGGCATACGTCAGTGGACCGACCAAGTCGGTTTCCCTCACATGAAAAATGAAGTTTTGATTATGGATGGTGCCGGGTTATCACGAGAAAACCGCTCCACTCCCCGCGCCTTCTTGGCGCTGCAAAGAGCTCAAATGCTTGGCCAGAATTTCCGTAGCGTATGGCGGGCACTTCCAATTGCAGGCGTTGACGGCACTCTTAAGAATCGCCTGAAGAGTTCCAACACTCGCGGGATCGTTCGCGCAAAAACTGGAACGCTTCGTGGGTCGTATCAGCTCGCGGGCTACATGCCGCAGTTTAATCCCGACGGAACTGCGAAGACCTTTGTTCCATTTGTAATTTTAACCTCGACACCTGAAGGTTTTGGTCAAAAAGTTTTTGGGCTACAGGAGAAAATCCTCGTGCGCCTTGGCCAATTGATCAACCCGACATTGCCTCCCGTTAACGCTCGCCGACCGTAATAAATCTTAGAGAAATCTTACACCGTCTTACTGCCCCCAAGATTCTCTTTGAGTAGACAGTAACGCCTGCATGAAACTGCACTGTTTTTCACTGCTTAGCGTGTAATATTTGTGGCACGCGAGCACTTTCCCTTGTGAAAATACATCCCCACTCATAATCTCGCCGCAACCGAAAACACATAGGTAGGGCTTTAAAAGATTTTCGGTCAACAAAACGAGAGGGGTTAGTTTTATGAGACGCGAACAAATGAGTTCGGCTCTGAGAGTAATGACGATAACGGGTACCTTATGCGCAGGTCTCATGTTTCATCATTTCGCATTTGCTCAGAAACCTCCGTTTGATTTTAATACCTCAAAGGTTGGCAACGGCTTCGGTGACGATACCTCTTCTGAGTCCTCGACTCCTCCCACGGGCGCCGACGGCGTTTCGTTCATGCCGGTTCCACTTGATACAACTGTCAATTGTAACTCGGTGATCTTAAAGGGTACCCGCAGATATCAAGGCACAGCGTTCGTTCTTCCTCGCGTCGTTATCGCGATGAACAAACAAAAAGAAACACAGTTTGAGATCATCCAGCTTGAAGCTGACCAATATCTAGTGCGCTTCGCGGTCTACTTCCCACGCACGGATGATGAATTATCACTCCACATGCGTGGTCAGAATGTTCGTCTTCAAGGTTGTGACTTCGGCGCGGTTATCGCAAATCTAAACCGCAACGTTAAAGACGAAAATGCACAAGTTAAAACTCTCTCGCGGATTCCAATCAGCGGAGTTGCAGTTCGTGTCGACGGCGTTAAAGGTGCCTACACGCTTGGTGCAGTTGAAGGTTCGATCCTTCACTATCAAGGTCTTGATCATGTCGTAGAATTCCCAATGACTCGTAAACAACTCGATGCAACTCTTGCGCGTATCGAAGGCAACATCGGTCTCGGTATCCACATCGCTATTAAGTTTAATGCTCGCTCAGGCGACGGCGCACTTTATGTGAATGCAAACTTAAACGAACTCGCAACGGGTCTTGAAGCTTCATTGAGAGGCAAGAAGATGATCGCTGCGGGTCAGTTAGCGACGATGATCGAGAACAACATCTCGAAAATGAATCTTGATGTTGAATCGGAGTCGAGCAATTCACGCGTATTCCAAGTTGCATCTGAACAGATCATGGAAATGATCGTTGATTCACTCAGTGGTCGAAACAAAGACGATTGGGGTAGCTGGGGCTCATCAAAGCGTGATGGCAGCTGGAACAACGGCAATTGGGATACGGGCCGTAACAGCCCATTCACACTCGGTATCTCAAACGGTAATGGTGATCCACTTAATCCAGGTGGCCCGGGTACTGACCCTGATTGGGGAAACACAATCGGTGGAGACGCGATGGTTAACGTTGAGCTTATGCTCAAACTCCTTCGCACAAAGAAGAACTTCAAAGTGTCCTACACGAACATGGGACCAAGCGCTCAACAAGTTTACTCAACATCAGTTCTGTTCCGCGGTGAGATTGCTGATCCAGACATTCGCATCTTGAATGTTTCTGGCGGAATCGAAAACGCTCGGATTATTCCAAACCGTCTACTTAAAGGTAAACAGCTTACGTTCGCTGTCGCTGGTCGTATTCCTGAAAAAATCGAATACATCGGTGAAAAGCGTTACTTAAGCGCCAAACAAGTTGGCGAGATGCAACTCGCAAAAACTTTCCCGATGCTTCGTAATCAGCGCGCAGTACTTCGCGATCGTCCAAGTTACTTGGGCCCAATCGGTGCGCTTCGTGCAAAAGGCTGGTTCTCGTCTGATTACTACACATGGAGTGTGGTCGAAGCGAAAACTAAAACTAAACGCGGCAAGATGGTTGAAGTAGCACTTGAATCAGACGTTGTTGGAAAACTTCCGCTCCAAGTTCGTTTCTCAAAAGTGGGCTTACGCAAATTTACGCTCGCTCAACTTTTAACTGAGAACGCATACTGGAAGGGCGAATGGGATGAAATGGGTGGAAAGATTATTTTCACTCCAAAGCAGAATCTTGGTCAGATGCAGATCATCAACATGGAAGAAGACCAGATGATTCAAATCAAACGCCAGATTTTCATCCAAGAACGTCGCAGCGGTCGTGATTCAAAACTTATGGCTTCAACGCAAACCAAGCCTGAAATCATGGAAGTTCCAACTTTCCGGGCGACTTACCAGTTGCAACTTTCGCATGACGCTCAAGAGGGCGACGTAGTTGCGACAATTACTCCAGAGGGTTCATCGAATCCCGCGGCACCGGTGATCATACCTGCGCCGATGACTCAGCCTTAATTAACCTTAAGTTTCGGGCGAGACTCTTAAAGAGTGTCGCCCGGAGCTGATAGCTGATTGATCTTCACGCCATAGAGCACGTCAGACTCACGCACTTCAGTTCGAACGACAATCCCGCGAAATTGCACAAACGCTCTCTTATCACTTTCGATAGTTCCGACGATTTCTTCGCCGATTTGAAGTACCGCGTAGGGATCGCCCGTTTCTAGATTATGTCGGATCAACAAACCAAATTGAGTATAGTTGAGCGTTTCGAATTCCACTTGGTGAAAGCCTCCGCGTTCAACGAAAACTCTTAGTGCACCCTGAAAACGTTCGGCAACACGATTTGGCGATTTTGGATTTCGCATAAAACGTGGAGCTTCGGCTTTGTTCTGCTTATCGACCGAGTAGACTCGATACTCTGGCAATTCGATCGCAGTTAGTTTGTTGTCGTAAACGCAGCCCGTATCGACGTTAACTCTGTTCGGAAGAATTTCGATTGTTTCGACAGGCGTATGTCCGTGAACAATTTGTTTTTCCCAATGAAAATTACTGTTCAAAAATGCCGAGCGAATCCACATCATCTGATCGCCATGAAGTTGAACGTCCAGATCTCTTAACGGCACGTTCGGTACTCCCGCATGCACGAAGAAATAGTGTTCTGTTTCAAAGCAGTGTTTCAGTTCATTGAAAAACTTAAGGTGCTCGCGAGGAACTTCGAAGTGCCCTGGGCTCGCTTCATAACTCGACAGAGTTGCAGAGCCGCCATTGAAAATAAACATGCCGGCACCAGGTGACTCCGGATGCTTCAAAAAATCGAGGAACATGTCTTCGTGATTACCTTTGAGAGTTACAACTGGGATGCGTGTTTTGAGCTCAAGGATCGTGTCGATAACACCTTTGCTGTCAGAGCCGCGATCAATGTAGTCACCTAAAAAGACCACTAATGTCTCTTCTGATAGCGGCAACTTCTGAAGCAGCAAACGCAGCTCCGTGTTGCAGCCATGGATATCGCCGATGGCGAAAATACTTTTATAAGAGGTATTAGGCATAAGAAAATCTTAGGCCTATTTTGAATGTGGCGATGCAGCAAAGTGGTCTAGTTCTTTAAAAATTTGGAAAGACAGCTTTTCACAGATTAAGCGGCTGGCCTATCGTCGAAGCTCAAGGACGAAGGTCAGAGTCATTGCCATGGGGGGTATGATGGCTAAGAAGTTTCTATCAGCGATAGTGCTTGCGGGCACCGTTGGGTTCACATTCAGTTCACAAATTGCGGACTACTGTCAGTTTCTACCAGAAAACGACGGTTACATTCCTGTTGAGCAAGTCTCAACATTTGGTGGGCTCACCGAAGCAGCTTTCAATTCGACCATTGATCGCGTTGAAGCACTCTACAAAGAAGAAATCACAGGGATGGGAGGCGAACTCGTCATCAATCGACTTTGGAGCGATGGCACTGTCAACGCAAGCGCGCAGCGCACAGGTAACAAATTTATCCTGAATATGTACGGCGGCCTTGCTCGCCACGAAGAAATCACGAACGACGGTTTTGCATTGGTCCTTTGTCACGAGATGGGTCACCAACTTGGTGGCGCGCCGAAGGTGAAAAACTGGCTGATGAAGTGGGCTACGAACGAAGGACAAGCGGATTACTTCGCAACATTAAAATGTTTGCGCCGCTACTTCGTGGCGGATGACAACGAGAAGCTCGTAGCAGCTCTCGACGTTCCACAGGTCGTGACGAGCACTTGCGCAACTCAATTTACAAATCGAACTGAACAGCTCATGTGTATGCGTGGCGCGATGGCGGGTTTAAGTGTTGGAAGCTTGTTCAAGTCGTTTGGGCAAAGTGGCGACATCGACTTCGCTACTCCTGATACACGCGAAGTTCGCAAAACCTACAACGCACACCCGAAACCACAGTGTCGCCTCGATACGTACTATTCGGG
>JANOUF010000065.1:0-16313 GCA_031416685.1 Bdellovibrionales bacterium | reverse complement strand
TGACGCGAGGGCACTCTTCGCACTTTATAACGGACGACCACTGCCTGAGCTACCGAGCCCGGGGCAACTTTTTGCAGCTCATTTGACCTTAGAGAAAAATTTAAAACGAAAACTTGAGTCGCTTCAGAGTGAAAAAGTTTTGAACGAAATCGAATTGCCGCTGGTGCCTGCACTCTACGAAATGGAACGCGAAGGGATCATGATCGACATCCCGCTGCTCGAACAGCAAGGCACGGGGTTAACAAAAGATATTCAAGCTCTCGAAAAAGAAATTCAAAAACTTGCGGGCGAACAATTCAATGTCGGCAGCCCTAAACAGCTCGGCAACATCCTTTTTGAAAAATTAAAAATTCCGGCGGGCAAAAAAACGAAGACGGGCTACTCAACAGACGAAGAAACGCTTTCAAAACTCGCAGCCGAGTTCCCGATTGCTGGCTTGATTATTCAGTATCGCGAACTCTCAAAGCTGAAATCCACTTACGTTGATTCATTACCTGCTCTCGCAAGAAAAGAAAGTGGCCGCATTCATACAACGTTTAATCAAGCGTCGACGATGACCGGAAGACTTTCGAGTACGAATCCAAATTTGCAGAATATCCCGATTCGCACAGAGCGCGGCTCAGCGATTCGCCGTGCGTTCATTGCGCGTCCAGGACATTGTTTAATTTCAGCCGATTATAGCCAAATCGAACTTCGAATTTTAGCGCACATTACAAGTGACCCGGGTCTTACGCGTGCGTTCAACTCTGGAGTGGATATACACACAGCGACCGCGTCTGAAGTTTTTAGTACGAAGGTTACAGATGTCACTCCAGAAATGCGCAGAAAAGCAAAAGCGGTTAACTTCGGTCTCGCCTACGGCCAAGGCGCATTCGGGCTAGCCGAGGCATTGAGGATCCCGAGAAAGGAAGCGACTGAAATTATTGGTCGCTACTTCGAACGCTTCAGTGGCGTTCGCCAATACATGGAAGACATTGTTGAAGTCGCAAAGAAGCAGGGTTACGTCGAAACACTTTTCGGGCGCCGCCGCTATCTCGACGAACTTTTCTCAAAAAGCGGAATGGTCAGAAAGTTTGGCGAGCGGGCCGCCATCAATGCTCCGGTTCAGGGAACAGCGAGCGACATCGTAAAAAAAGCGATGATCGTTGCGCGTAAGAAAGTTCCAGCAAGAATGCTCCTGCAGGTTCACGACGAACTCATTTTTGAAGTTCCGATTGGTGATGCTGATTTAGTAATGAAGACTGCTAAAGAAGTGATGAGCGAAGCGGTAAAATTGAATGTTTCGCTCGATGTAAATGCGGGCTATGGCGCGAATTGGGAAGAAGCGCACTCGTAGGGAGCGGCTTTGCCGCGGGCATTTTAATACTAGTTCTTTTCCCAGCCGGCAACGCGACCTGATTCAAAGTATATGACGCGTGATTCTGTTTGATAGCCTTCAGAAGATGAAACTTCCTGGAGGTATTTCCAGCGTTCATTTCCGTAAACAGGGTTACCCGCTACTTCGACCATCTCGGGCTCGCCCCAACTTTCCTTGACAGCTTGTTTCGTCATGCCGAGCGTGATGTCGTTTGACTCAATTGCTTTCAACTCATCCGTGGAATAGCTGGGATTAGTTGCTGAAATATTTTTCGCGTTCAACCATCGTTGGCGAGCCTCGTAAGTCGGAAGGCTTAAAAACTCCAAACGTTCTCCGTCATTCTTTATGAGAGGACGGTGTTTGAAGTATTGCTCACGTTCGCTGCGACCGACCACTTGGCGCTCGACGTTTTTCAAACGAATACGAGTCATCAATGCCGTAGTTTGCGCCTCAGTAAGTTGTTGAGTGCCTTCGATTCCGATCTCATTGGCGGCTTGGTCGCGCATGTACGCTTGGCGGTCTTCGCGATAAGTAAGTGATAAATCCTGCCCAGATCCTGAGCCATCGCGGTAGGCGTATCCGCTTCCTGTCGAGCGACCCAGTAAGCTGCAAGCCGAAAGGCTAGCTGCAAACGTAATTGCGAGAGGAACGGTCCAGTACAATCTCATCATGCTTTTTCTCATAACCCCTCCGTGGGCCATTTATCGAAATGCACGCCTGTTTTTTAGCAGGCTTCAGTTGATGTATCGGAATGAGAACAAAAAAACCTTAAGAGTTTTTGTGCCGGTTTTTTTGTGTCGTCCAGAGACGAAGTTTGCAATACTGGACTGGATGAACGACACGGATGGAAAACAAGACAGCAATGTTTCGGCCAATATTTCATTGGACGAACTGATAAATCAGGGCGGGTCGGCCGTGGAGTCAGCTTCTGCCGACATGGATTTTGCGAAACTCGACGCACTTCTTTTTTCTCAGGATCCTAAGTTCAAAGAAAAAGTTGCAGAACTAAAAGGCCTTGAAGTTAAAGGCGAAATCGAACCTGACATGTTCGATTCAGGTGCTCTTGAGTCGCTCGAAATTAAACGCGACAAAGTATCTGCACCGAGCCGGGAAGAAATAAAGCTTAAGCCGCCGCTCAAAGACCGCGCCCGAGCGTACGTCAATTGGCTATTAACACTTAAGCCCTCGCTCGGACCTGGTAAATTTAATCCCGCAGCAATGCTCGCGAGAACCATGGCTTGGGTTCGCGACAGCGCGATGAAAATCTTAAAGCTCATCACCCAGTTTCGAACGCTTCCTCTCAGAACCAAAATCAGCGTCATCGGTTTGTTTAGCCTGACCCTGATTCTTGGCTTTATGGTTAAGATGATTGTGGAGGGTGATTTTCTTCCCTCTTTTGAAATGCGCTTGATCCCGACCGTCGCTGCCGATGCGGACCAGTCTTGGAGCTACGACGAAAACGAACAGACGGACGACTTCTTCAGTTCTATCCGTCATCCAGAACACATCGTTTTGCTTGAGCGATTAGTCGTGAACGTCAAAGCAAGCGAAGGTTCGGGTCCAAACCCGATGGGCTTCTTAGAATTTTACATTGAGGCTTCGAGCGAAGACGCGGCCATTGAGATCAATGACCGTAAGGCTGAAGTGAAAGATGCAATGCAAAGAACGATTGAGGGAATCACTTACGATGAGCTCGTCACGCCCGCTGGCAAGAACAAGCTGAAGTTGATCTTACGAAAAAACATCAACTCTGTTCTCACCAAGGGCCGAGTTCGAAAACTTTTCTTCAAGTCCGTCGTAATAAAACCTTAAGACGAATACGCCGTTAACAAACTTCCGATATCGATTTGATAAGTGCGAATTCGATCGTGCAATGTGCTCTTCGGCACTCCAAGGTCAGCTGCCGTTCTTCGCTGGTTGCCTTTGTTGGCAATCAACCTCTGAATAATCATTTCGCGCTCAATTTCTTTGATCAGCGAGCCGCCCGAAGCCGAAGACTGAGAAGCAAAATGTGACGTTTGAGTCAGCGAAACGGGATCCAGTAATTTCTCAACGTGTTCCGGCTGAATATGTTCACCCGGCATGTACGCCGCCGCGCGCGCAACCGTGTTTTTAAGTTCACGAATATTTCCTGGCCACGAATGTTCTTTGAGTTTTTGAACCGCACCAAATGAGAAGCGCACACGCAAAATCTTGGCAAATGTATAGAGGAGATCTTCGAAGTCTTCTATTCTTTCATTAAGAGGCGGTGGTCGAATCTGACAGATGTTGAGACGGAAATAAAGATCCTCGCGGAATTTTTTTTCATTCACTTGTTGCGGTAAGTTTTTGTGAGTTGCAGCAACAATTCTCACATCCGTTTCAATAATTTTGTCGCTACCGACAGGTCTGATTTCTTTATTCTCAAGGGCGCGTAAAAGTTTTGGCTGAAGTAGGAGCGGGAGATCGCCAATTTCGTCTAGAAAAAGCGTTCCTCCGCGAGCGGCTTCGAAAGCACCTTTACGATCATGGGTCGCCCCTGTGAAACTTCCTCTCATGTGGCCAAAAAGTTCGCTCTCGATGAGACCCTCTGACAGTGCGCTGCAGTTGATACTAATGAATGGACCCGTTGCCCGAGCTGATTGCTCGTGAACAGCTCGAGCGAGAATTTCTTTCCCACTTCCGGAGGGGCCGGTTATTAAAACTGCGAAGTCAGTTTGCGCAAAGGCGGGGAGACGCTGAAGCTGCTCATTCCAAGCAAGTTTACGACTTTTAAGATTCGAGGGCCGAGTACCTGTTTCAGAAAAGACGAACACGCTTTCGCCAAAACGAACTTTATCATTCGGACTTAAATTCGCTTCCGTGACTCGCATTCCATTCAAGTAAGTTCCATTGCGACTGCCTAAATCGCGAACTATGTAGCCTTGCGCCTTTCGTTCAATCCGGCCATGGCGTCCGGAGATCGTCGGGTCGTTTAAGTTTACTGTGTTTCCTGGATCACGCCCCAAGGTCATGAAGTCGTTAATCTCAAGAATTTGGTCGTTTCCTTTCGCAAGCGGGATCAGGTATCCCTTGGAAATTAGGACTTGGTTTTGGTCATCGAGTTTTCGTGTATCCATTCGAGTTTTCCCCTTTCAGGAGCTTTGTTGGACCCTGTGACTTCAAAGCCTGTGCCCAGTTCGAATAGGCTCCAGCCAGGGCAGATCGGTCCTCGGATCCGTGAAATTTGCTGTGTCTGAGACCTTGGAACAAGACGGTGGACCTGCTATAACTTTCTGAACAGTTCCCCTAAGGAGTCAGAGACGTAATGGCGCGAGCAGGCCAAGCAACCGGCGTGCGAAAAGCGGGTTCAAAAACCCAAAGGCCTTCCTCCCCCAACAAAGCACCGACTAAACCGAAAAAAGACGATCCGTTCCGCATTCAACTTAAATATGTAACGAGCGCCATTGATCTTGAGGGTTGTCCAACCGATTCAAAACCAGAAGTCGCATTAGTCGGGCGTTCGAATTCAGGCAAATCTTCACTTCTGAACGGCATGGGGAACGAACGTATCGCGAAGGTCAGTTCGTCTCCTGGAAAAACACGGATGTTAAATTTTTTCGATGCGGGTCCTTCATATCGTTTAGTCGATATGCCCGGTTACGGATGGTCCGCTCGTGGCGGAGATGAACATCACGGTTGGAAAGTGATGATCGAGTCCTATTTAACTTCACGCGGAAATCTTTGCGGCTTAATGTTGCTCATGGATGTGCGTCGCGACTGGAGTGTCGATGAAGCCGACATGGCGGAGTGGACTAAGCAAATTGGGCTTCCAATAGCTGTGATTTTAACGAAAACGGATAAGCTTTCGAAGAATGAACTCGTCAAACGCCTGCAGAAGATTCGCGGTGATTCGAAAGTAGAAAAACTTTTTTTAACGAGCGCTTCGAAAAAAACCGGATTTAAAGAGCTCGAAGAATTTATTTTCTCATCGTGGGTAAAGCCACGCTTGAAGCGTTAATATGTTTTCAGTTTTGTTTGTGCTCTTGTTTGTATTGGTGACGATGACGACATTTGCTTTATGGTTACGCCCAAATTTGTTTTTCGGAACTGGCAGCTTGCCTGAGTGGTACGGCTTTGTCAGTGGTGCCGCTGCAGCCGTATTTTTTCTTACCTGCTTTGGTGTCGGCGTGTTGATTTCAATTGCTCGAGTTCGAGGTGCCGTATGGTTGCCATAGGTGTGATACCTGCGCGCTACGGCTCGACTCGTTTTCCGGGAAAGCCATTGGCGCTCGTTAATGGCAAACCACTTTTGCAATGGGTGATTGAAGGCGCGCTCTCGAGCAAGAAGCTTGCAAAAATTGTGGTCGCTACCGACGACAAACGAATCGCAGACCTTGCGAAGAGTTCCGGCGCAGAGGCAGTTATGACAGCTGCTGAACTTCCCACTGGTAGCGACCGCGTGTGGGCCGCTGTTCGCGATCTCAAAGTAGACGTGGTCTTGAATATCCAAGGCGACGAGCCACTAATTACAGGCGCTCTTTTGGATAAATTGGTCGAACCATTTTCAGATCTGGAAATTCAAATGGCGACGTTGGGACGTCCTCTCGATCACGAGGCCTTATCGTCAAACACGACAGCGAAAATTATAGTCGATCAGAATGATAATGCACTCTACTTTAGCCGATTGCCGATCCCCTACTCGCGGGTTGATGCGAAACAGGAAAAAGAACTTATCGGAAGCTTAAAGCACATTGGGATTTATGCTTATCGCAAGGATTTCCTTGAGAAGTTTTGCGCGCAAGCGCCAGTAGCTATTGAACGTGCTGAGAGTCTTGAGCAGCTGCGCGCTTTATATTTGGGTGCGAAGATTCGAGTGGTGCGCGTGAACCACGAAGCTTGGGGTGTTGATACACCCGATGATGTACAAAAAATTGAACGCATGATGCGCGGGGAGGCTTAGTGGCCAAAAAGAGAATGCCGACAAAAATGCCGAAGAAGAAAACAAAAAAAGCCGTAAAAAGTACCGAAAAGAAAGCGGAGCCGCAACTTCAGCAGAAATTTATTTTTGTAACCGGCGGAGTTGTTTCTTCGATCGGTAAGGGACTTACGGCGGCAAGCTTGGGCACTCTCCTTGAGTCGCGCGGGTTCAAAGTCACTTTGATGAAGTTCGATCCGTATCTCAACGTCGATCCAGGCACAATGTCACCGCTTCAGCACGGTGAAGTTTACGTGACTGAGGACGGAGCTGAGACGGATTTGGATCTAGGGCATTACGAACGTTTCACGACGATCACTGTTCATCGCACGAATTCAGTGACGACTGGTCAGGTGTATGAAGCCGTCATCAGTAAAGAACGTCGTGGTGATTATTTAGGTGGTACTGTGCAGGTTATTCCGCACATCACGGATGAAATTAAATCCCGCATGTATGAAGCGGCACAGGGTGCCGAAATTGCGATTGTCGAAATCGGCGGAACAGTGGGCGACATCGAGTCGCTTCCGTTTCTCGAGGCGATTCGACAAATGCGAGTTGATCTCGGTCACGAGCATACTTGTTTTGTGCATGTCACTTACGTTCCGTACATCGCGGCTGCAGGCGAACTCAAATCAAAGCCAACTCAGCACTCGGTGAAAGAGCTTCGCGAAATCGGAATTCAGCCGGATTTCTTGATTTGTCGTTCAGAGCGACCAATGCCTATAGAATTAAAATCGAAAATCGGTTTGTTCTGTTCGGTCAGGCCGGAGAGCGTAATTGGTGCGCACGATTGTGCCACGATTTACGAAGTGCCGCTCATGCTTCACCGAGAAAATTTCGACGGGCGTGTTGTTACGCGCTTAGGTCTAACGAGCAATGAACCTGCGATGGATGGTTGGGATCACATCGTCCGAACATTGAAAAATCCAAGTCGCACTGTGAACATCGGTATCGTTGGTAAATACGTCGATTTAATCGAGAGCTATAAGTCTCTCAACGAAGCGATGGTTCACGGTGGGATTGCTAACAACGTAAAAGTTGAGATGTCGTACATTGATTCAGAAACTCTCACGAAAGAGAATGCCTCACAGGCGCTCGCTGACGTCGACGGTGTTCTCGTTCCAGGTGGCTTCGGTGAACGCGGTTCTGAAGGTAAAATCGCAGCTATTCGCTACGCTCGTGAACAACAGATTCCATTCTTCGGAATTTGTTTCGGCATGCAGCTCGCCGCAATTGAATTTGCGCGCAATGTTTGCGGCGTCAAGGATGCCACGAGCCGCGAATTTGAAAAGAAAAAAGGTTCACGCAATTTTGTGATCGACGTGATGGAAGAGCAAAAGAAAATTACCGATAAGGGCGGCACGATGCGCCTCGGTTCATACCCATGCTCTCTAAAAGAAGGCACTCGCGCGCGAACGGCCTATGGACAGTCTCTTATCAATGAACGCCATCGTCATCGCTATGAATTTAATAATAAGTTTCGTCCGTTGTTTCAGAAACACGGCATGAGTTTATCTGGAGTTTGTGAAGACCGTGACCTCGTTGAGATCATCGAGCTTCCGGACCACCCATGGTTTGTCGGTGTACAGTTCCATCCGGAATTTAAATCGCGACCATTGAGTCCGCATCCTCTCTTTAAAGCTTTCGTCGAAGCGAGCCTTCGCACGAAAAGCCCCAAGAAAGAAGTTGGTAAACGTGCGGCACCCAGAGTTGGTGGAAGAAAATCTGCGCAGTTAACTAAGACGAATCGTAGACGTCCGGCAGTGATGTAATGCAAATCGAAAATTTACGTGAGAGCAAAGTGACTATGAGCAAAAATACGGACCTTGAAGAAGCTGCGCGAGTTCTCGACATCGAGGCGTGCGCAATTACGGCACTAAAAAAACGTCTCGATGATCGCTTCCTAAAAGCACTTGATATACTTCACGAGTGCGAAGGAAAAGTTGTCGTTTCAGGAATGGGCAAGTCTGGACAAATCGGTCGTAAGATCGCGAGCACGATGAGCTCGACTGGAACTCCAGCGATTTTTTTGCATCCAGCGGAAAGTTCGCACGGAGATCTAGGAGTCGTTGGCCCTAAAGATGTCATCATCGCGATTAGCTACGGTGGTGAATCGCCTGAGCTGCAAGACGTTTTAAAGTTTGCTGCGCGAAAAGGAATTAAGCTCATCGCTATGACTGGAAAAACCGGAAGCTCACTTGGCAAAGCAGCTGACGTAACTCTCGACATCAGCGTCGACGAAGAAGCTTGTCCATTGCAACTTGCACCGACTGCAAGTTCAACAGCAACGCTTGCCTTGGGTGATGCGCTCGCAATGACACTCATGAAGCGCCGTGGGTTCAAAGAACAAGATTTTGCCGAATATCATCCAGGTGGAAGTCTCGGCCGAAGACTTCTCACTCGTGTATCTGATGTGATGCACGCAGGTGATTCACTTCCTCTCGTTAAGACTGGAACAGCTATGCGCGAGGTACTCGCGCTCATGACACAAAAAGAAGTTCGTGGTGTTGCTGGTGTCGTCGACGAAAGTGCGAATCTGATCGGCGTTATCACCGACGGTGATATCCGCCGTCGCCTTGAAAAATCTGAGAATCCGCTTCAAGGCCAAGCGGGTGAGATGATGTCGAAGAATCCAAAGACGATCGATAAATCAGAACTCGCCGAAAAAGCTGCGTTCATGATGGAGCAATTCACAATTCAAACATTGTTCGTCGTTGATCGTGCGTCTCAGCAACCTGCAAAGCCCGTAGGACTTTTGCACTTGCAGGATTTGTTGAAGGCGAAGATTCGCTAGAAGCTGTAGGAAATTGCAGCAAGCACGTTGATGCCTGCAATGAACCCAAACGCGGCTTTAAGATCTTTATTTTTTTCTTTAGCAGCGTAATAGCCGTTTAGACCAGCAACAAGTCCGTGAGTGACGGCTTGAATTAGGCGAGTCTTCTTTTTCGTTACTTTCAAATGCGCAAAGTAATTTTCCAAGAATTCGTTTCTTTGATTCTCGGAGAGTTTGCTGCGGCTGAGCGCTGCATAGACACTGTTATGTTCGCTTCCAATATTCCACTGGTAGGCTCCGTAACCGATGGCTGCAATTCCGATCGACTGCGATAAACCAAATACGGCTTTTGCTATCGGATCTTGAGACGTTTCATACCCAATGATTCCGCCAACTGTAGCGACAGAGCCGCTGATCACGTAGCTAAGCCCATTAATATAGTCGGAGTTTTTCCGCTCCATCATATAACTTTTAAAATTTGACCAATTTGGTTTGTCGAGATTGAGCTCGAGCGGGCCGTCCTCAGCAAAAGCTACGGTCGAGAAGAGCACGATAAAAATTCCTAGAAGGAATTTAAATCTGCAAACCAAATTGAGAATAAATCGATTGTGCATATTCAACATCATCGGCAAATGGAATTCGAGTCGAGCTGTAAATGATGCCTGCGCGAATGGAATCAAGGCCGAACATGATTCCCGCTGTGGCACTCGTCGAGGACAAACCCGAAACTGCAGTCATATGGCCGAATTGGTAGGAAACTCCGGCGTGCAGTGATTCAAGAAAGTAATTCGAATTTGGATTTTTGCGATAATCGATTCCGAGCTCAAGTCGTCCCCAGCGTAGAGGCGGGGTTGCACCAATACCTACATTGATTCCGGGTTCATCTTGGAGTTCGTCGTAATGGTGATTGTAGTGACCGATGCCTTCGATTTTTGCACTCAGCTTGGGGCGCCAAGCGAGATTCGGTGAATAGATGATTCCGGGTTCGAATAATGCCGAGTTTTGTGTGCGCGGTTTAAGAAATCGTTCGCCGTCTTCAGCAGCTGCTTCGAACGCATCAAATTCTGTATGGATAAATTTTCGTTCATTGAAACTAGCTTCCGCTCCTACTGCGATTTCTTCATTGAGCGCCCAGCCAGTTTGCACGGCCCAAATTCTCGATTGCAAGGCATGAAGGGCGACAACAGGATAACTTTTGTTTCGAATTACACTGGTGTAACTGATTTGATACGGAATGAACTGCGCCGAAAAATGTGGGGCGAGAAAAACGAGTTCGCCATTAGCTTGCATTTCCATGATTCTGTTTTGCTCGAACATGGACTTCATGAAAGTCGCATCGACATCTTTGTTCAATAGATGATTTGCATTTTCAATCGCTTCATAGCTGTTGCCGAAGGCGGCTTGAGCCATGAAGTTTCCCTTTGTTCGCTTAGCTAAAAGAGCTGGCTGGCAAGGCACGCTGTCGCCCAAATTGCTCATTGTTAAACATGCTTGTCCTACCCCTCTTGCGCCTAAAGAGTATTGTAGTGAATCAAACTTGGCGGGCAATTCAGTCGAGAGTACGTTTTGTGCGTAAACAGGAGAAAACGCCAAGAGTGCCATTGCGAAGAGAGCTAACGTTTTCATTCGCACTCCGAAACTATACCGAGGTACTCGGTAAGAGGCACATTGAGGTTCAATGCGGCGACCGCATCACCAGCAAACGAGAGAGCTAATGAAGCAGTCAGTACGTTATGGGCTGCTTTTGCAATTTGATCTGAAATTGCGCGGTAGTTTTTTACTTGTTTCGGATAAGCGCCGCCAAGATCCGAGAGGATCGCTTGCGTCGATTGCTCAATTAAAATTGCCATATTCGGAAGTTCGGGAAGGTTAACGACGCACTTCTGACCTTTATCACCAACGACGACTGAGCGAAGAGAGTGATCGACCAGCTCATTTTTAAATAAAACCATTCGAAGCGTGGCCGAATACAGGTAATGACCTCGAGTTTTATCTTTAATTGCATTAATTGTGTCGAGCGCTTGATAGACATAAGAGATCTTCGAAATTTTTGGAAGATGGCTGAATGATTCGACTGCCGCTGAGACTAAACGAATCATCGCAACCCATGCGTCAGTAACCGCGCTAGTTTCGCCTGAGCCTGCTATTTTTTTTGCAGCTTTATAGTTGAGGGCGAGGCCTTTAACATTCTTCTTAATAAATTGCGATTCAATTGTAGGTATCAAAGCTGGCAGATCGAGGCCGCCGTAAGCTGCATAAGCTGATGCGAGAGCAATTAGTAGCTTTGGATCATCAGGGCGCAACTTCTTTTCTTCTTCGAGAATAAGAATGGCTTCAGCTGATCGATTGTCGTCGATGAGTTTGTAGGCCGTAACAGTCGGCTCCTCTACGGGCCGTTTTTGAGTGCGCGAGCAACTAAGTGAAACAGCTACAAAAAGGAGTAAGGAAAGAAGCTTCATTTAGTTGCTCACCACTTCTCGTTTTTTGAGACCTTTGCGAGTCAACTGAACTTCCCAAGTTTTTTCTTCCGAACTAAGTTTGTAGATAACAGTGAGAAGGGGGTCAGATGTTTTCTGATAGGTGAGCTCAACGATGTTTAAGGAGACTTCTTTGTATGGAATAACCATCTCTCGACAATTGATCTTTGCATCACGAACCTCACATTTTGCTAGCTCGCTGTTATCAAACTTCTCACGTAGTTCGGCCTCTGCGTTTTTTAGGTCGTCTCTACTTTGCTGAGCGATTTTGCCTACCAATTCATGATTATATTTTAATGCAGAGCTACCGCCATCGGCCCATTCATTTCCGTAGAGCCAGAGCTCCTTGCCTTCAGTCGCGCAGCCAGTGAGGGACGCAGTCAAAGAGTTCGTATTTGGATCAAGCCGCATTTTCAAAAAATGTGGAGCACATTCGCCCTTATAACCGTACTTCGAGAGATCTAAAATTTGCGTTGATTCTGAGGCATCTGCTAAGCCTGTTTCGTTGGTCACTCCCGATGAGAAGTGGCGAAGCTTATCAACGGCCTCCATCAAAAAATCTACGGGTGTATAACCGGGGGTTTTTGAGTTTTTATCGCGTCCTAAAGCAACATTGAGCTTTTCCCAAAGTTCTTTGAGGAGATAAGTCGCTCGGCGAATCTCAATTAGGCGCCCGTTGTATTTGTCGACATAAGCTTCGCGACGGGCCAGTGCGCCATCCGCATTGGGAATGCCTTCGACTGGCGCAGTTTTGCGAGAAGCTTCGCAGCTACTCAAAACTGCAACAGCGACAATAACAGCAATTACTTTTGCGAAAGACACAAAGCCTCCAAAGAAATCCCGACGAAGATCACACCTGTGAACATTGCAAACTCGGTCACATGGAGCCGGCGGTTCAAATCCAAATAAAGAGCATCTGTTTATAGGTGACGGCTAAGGAATCGACATGTGGGATGCGAGAATCGTCATCGCTGAAAACAGCGACGGGCGCACTTGACCTTAGGTCTAGTCGTTCGTAAAAACCTAGTGATCTCCGGGGCTAGGATTGCGCTTCTTTGATTTTCACGCACAATCAAGTCGTCCCCGAAAATTCCCTTTAAGAAAATTGAGAACTTCATGCGCGACAAAGTTTCAGCGTTTTGGATGCAGATGCAACACTCGGAGCTAGCGGAAACGTGCGCCGAGATTCGCTTGCTCGTTCTGAATATCGTAACTTTTAGTCGTCGCGATGAAAACGCGATCAAGCGATGGAAAAAGGCCGGAGGCCAAATCGCTGTCATTACTGAAATTGAAAACCAAAACGTAAATGACGTCGTGAATCGACTCGAGGTCGATTTCTTCTTCAGCGGATGTAGGGATAAATCGACGGCGCTACGTTGGATTCTTCAATCACAAGGACTAAAGCCTAGCCGAGTCGCGACTTTTGCTTCGCACGGAAGTGATTTATTCTTAGCGCAACAAGGTGCCGTGATTTTTGCGGCACCTTCTGCTAGCGACGAGTTTTTACGGACCGCACATTTCATCACTCGACGCGATGTTGGTGAAGGTGCAGTCGCGGAAGCATGTGGTTTATTGTTTCGCACGCGCATGAAACTCGGTAGAGTTAGTGAAAAGTGGACAACAGGTACGTACAGCTAAGCAGGAGATTCATCCGGTGAAATCAACATTGTTTTTACTTCTCGCACTCGTATTCACCACCGCTTCATTCACGACGGCACAGGCCGAAACCATCGAATTTCCCCAAGAGGAACTCGCGACGGAATCGGTTCTTCCAGTTTTCGACAATCCAGTCAGCGTGAAAAACCGAAACGTGGTGACTTCAAAACGTTTTGAAGTTGGTCCTCACGTCGGTTCGCAGCTCTCAGAGCCGTTCTTCGAGCAATTGAATTTCGGCGCGACTGGCACGTATCACATCGACGAAACTCACGGTGTAAATATCATTGCGTCGGTTTTCTCTGACGGCCTTCAAGAGTCGGGAAAGAGTTTAAAAAATATTTCTGGTACGACAGATACGATCAATTTGGAATACGGTCCGAGTACGCAATGGATCGGGCTTGTAAGTTATCAGTACAACGCATTCTACGGAAAGCTCAGCATCACGAAAGATGCAGTAATGAATCTTTCTCTTTACGGTTTAGTTGGTCTAGGTGGAGTCAATATCGGCGGCACAACATTCCCTGCGGCAACTTTTGGTCTAGGTCAGAATTTCTATGTCACAAAAGATTTGGCGCTACGAGTTGATATGCGTTTCATCGTACATCAAGGACCAGACATGGTCGGTGGCACAGCAAATCCACTTCGTAATGCGACAAGCCCTCAGCCAGTCGATGCGTTTGATAAACGCTTATTCGTAGGCAGCCTTTTGTCGGGTGGATTTACCTGGTTGATTCCGAATTCGTGATCAAGTGCGTGCGAGCTTAAAGTCTAGATTCCTCTACTCAACTTCATTTTGTTGTGTGATCTCAATATGATTGAGGAATCAAAGTAAAGGTGCCCCAACATGAAACGACTTCTATGCATGGCGCTCGTCTTGAGTGGATTCTGTCCAGAGTTCGCGTGGTCTCAGGATTCCGCTGCTGACGACATCGAAGCACTTTTCACTGCAGAAGAAGATGCAGCTGAAAAACGTGTAGTAGATAAACCAAAAGAAAATGATGCAGAGGAAGCCGACGATGCACCAGCACCGCCTCCTGTAGCGACTAAAAAAGAACAAGCTGAAGTTAAGGAAATGGCTGACTTAGTTAAGCTTTCTCCTTTCAACGACGTGGCGGTAATTCAAAAAAGATTCTTGCCGAAGACAAAACGTTTCGAAGTTTACGGTGGCGCCTCAGGCGTTCTAAACAATGCGTTCTTCATGGGTGTCGGTGGCGGCATCAAGATGGCGTATTATTTATCTGAACGGTACGGAGTCGAACTGTCGTACATGATCGCGAGTACCTCAAAGCGTCAGGTCACAAAAGATCTTGAAGAGCGTCGGGTCGTAACTTCGAGCTTAGTCACCGCAGAGAACTACATGGGCGCAGATTTTAAGTGGTCGCCAGTCTACGGGAAGATGAGCCTAGGACATTACAAACTCGTTCCCTTTGATATGTACTTTGCAGTCGGCGCGGGGATGACAGGAACGAATCAAAATACTTCTGATGCGACTATTCATTTGGGTACTGGTCAAACATTCGCAAAGAGTAAAGCGATGGCTTTCCGGTGGGACCTAAGTTGGATGTCGTGGAGCACGACAACGCCCGCGTCATCAGGCATCGCAGCGGGAACATCGAATAACAGCAATATAGTATTCACCGCCGGTGTGAGTTTCTTCTTTCCGGAGGCCACTTACCGATGAAATCATTTAAAGCCTTCATCTCACGTTTGATCGTCTATTTGATCATCGTCGCCTTAAGTGTGCCGGTAACTGCGGCCGACGCAACGCTGGACTCAGCGTACGGAAATAACCAAGGCTACACGCCAATTCCTCATGACCCATCCGTTTCAGAAGAGTTGCTGACCTTAATGGATGAAGCCGAAATGGTTGCGGCAAGGACGCCAACTAAAAAGAAAAAGAAGAAGAGTACATCAAAGAAGTCGTCTGCGAAGTCGTCCATGAATGATGACGGCCCACGGAATCGAGTTCTGTCTGCAGATAAAGGTGTCGCGAAAGCGAGAAGCCTTGCTGCTGAAGGAAAGTATCCCGAAGCGGCACGTTTGCTGTTTCAATTGAGCCGAAGCACGCAGTTTACCGGTGACCCCATTCAAGTTCGTTACCTATTAGGTTTGATGCTTTATGAAATGAAGCTTTATCAAACTTCTGCATTCGTGTTTTATGACGTTGTAAAACAAGAAAGCCGCGGCAGCAGCAAAGGTCGATTCTTGCGACCAGCTCTCGAAAAACTTTCGATTGCAGCCGATGCTCTCGATAGCGACGTCCTTCTTCGCTATGCGATCAAAAAAGTAAAAGAAGACGAATTCCCTGCAGCTAGCCGCGACATGCTTTACTACCGAACTGGCGAGTTGAAACTTCAGGACAAAGAATATGCCGAAGCCGCACGAATCTTTTCTCGCGTAAAGCCTGACAGCGACTTCTTCTCGAAGGCAAAATACAAGCAAGCGCTTGCATTGACCGAAGCCGGTGATCTTGAGAAGGCGCAAAATTCATTTGAAGAACTTGCCGAACACTCATCGTCAAAGGGCGTGACCGATTCAAATCGGGTGAGCGGATTGCTTGGCCGAGCCCGAGTGCTCTACCAACGCCAAAACTGGGATGGAGCAATTGAAGCGTACCGCGATATTCCTCGCGATACACCTCAATGGCACGAAGCACTCTTCGAATCGACTTGGGCGATGCTTCGCTCAGCAAGATTCCGTTCTGCTTTAAGTAACTTCCACTCACTTCATTCAGATTATTACGAAGACGTTTATCAACCGGAATCGCTTTTACTCCGTGCGATCGTCTATTTGTTCATCTGCCGCTACGACGAGATGGAAAAAGTTCTGACACTTTTCGAAAAAATCTATAAGCCAGTTGCTACCGATGTTCGTTCTCTTTTGAACAATCGCATTGATCCGCAAACCTTGTTTAAGGAATTGTCGAAGACGGCTACGAATTTCGACGCAATCCGTATGCGCAAACAGAGCCGTGGTGGCTATCAGATTCCGTTCCTGGTTGCTCGAAAGATTTTGAAAGAGGGCGATGTCGCTCGAAACATGAGCTACATCCGAAAACTTGAGCGCGAGAAAAAGCTGATCAATGCCGCTGGTGACAGCTGGTCCAGCTCCGCA
>JANOUF010000064.1:0-4292 GCA_031416685.1 Bdellovibrionales bacterium | reverse complement strand
GTTTTTAGTTCGCTGAATTGGGATTGGCATTGACCTGACGACGACAGGTGTAAGAGATCGCTCTGAAGAATCGCCGTAGCCTACAAGAAATCCGTCACCATCTTTAGTGAGCGGGCCAACCATCGCATTCGCTCTGTCCGGCGCCATTTTTCTCGAGGCCCACTTTTCTCCTGCTAATTTCACTGCGATTGGGTCTGGCTCGCGTACTTCTGCATAGAGGGAATTTTCAGAAATTAGAAACGAAAGGTTTCCTGTAAATTTAAGAGCACGACCTATCTGTTTGCGATCGCCGTTATCCAAAAATTTGTAGCGCAAGGTTTCGCAGTCAAGCTGCTTGAACTCTTTATGACGATTGGCGCTCTTCGCAGCGCTCTCCTGAGTAAGTGAGACTAACCCGATCAGTATCAAAATGAGATATTTCATTCATTCCCCCAAAGCACGATAGCAAAGGTAAATACAAGATATGTGCCCTGCTAAAAGCGATTAGCTCTCAGCGGGAGGGGCCGGATGTTTAGAGGATTGACAGGGTAAACGAGTGTTCTACGTTTTAGTGCGGCTCTACTTCAGCATCTTTTGGAGCTGATTCCAGTCGAGAACCGGCACTCCAAGCTCCGTAGCCTTTTGAAGCTTTGATCCGGCCTCATCGCCAGCAATGAGGAAATCGGTTTTTTTACTCACTGAAGATTGCACAATTCCACCATTGGCTTCGACCAAATCTTTCGCGTCGTCGCGTCCGATCGGGAGCGTTCCAGTGATAACAAATTTCTTGCCCTCGAGTTTTGCCGAGCGAGCAACTGAAGATTTTGGTTCGTCGAACTCGATACCTAGTTTTTCAAGGGCTTTAATTTCTTTTCTAAGAGCAGGGTTAGCAAGTGTGCGGCGGATAGATTCCGCAACCTTCGGGCCGATATCCGCAATTTGCAGGAGACGCTCATCGTCTGCTGCGAGCAGCGCTTCAATCGAGCCAAGAGATTTTGCCAAACTTTTTGCCGTTTGCTCACCGACAAATCGAATTCCAAGAGCAAAGATAAATCTAGGCAAAGTTGATTTCCGACTGGCATCGACGCTCTCAATTAAATTTGAAACTGATTTTTCACCTTGTCGTTCGAGCGCGAGAAGTTTGTCGCGATCCAATCGGTAGAGATCTGAGAATGACTTCACTAAGCCTTGATCGACAAGTGTCTCGATCATCCGATCGCCAAGCTTTTCGATATTCATCGCGCGCCTGGCGACGAAATGAATTAGAGAGTTTTTAATAATTGCTGGGCACACAGGATTCGTACAGCGAGTAACGACTTCGCCTTCAATTTTCGATACCGACTCTTCGCAGACCGGACAGTGGCTGGGAATCTTAAACGCCTTAGAAGATTTCGGTCGCTTGGCGATGACCACTTCAACGATTTCAGGAATTACGTCGCCTGCGCGCTGAATAACGACTGTGTCGCCGACGCGAACGTCTTTGCGATCGATTTCATCTTGGTTGTGCAGAGTCGCATTCGTGACTGTAACGCCGCCAACTTTCACGGGTTTCATGATCGCAACTGGAGTCAGCGCACCTGTGCGACCCACTTGAACGATGATGTCTTCAACCGTCGTAGTTGATTGTTCTGGCTTGAACTTAGCCGCTGTTGCCCAGCGAGGATTGCGCGCAACAAAGCCGAGCTCCTCTTGCAATGCAAAGTCGTTCACTTTCGTTACGATGCCGTCGATATCGAAGGGTAGTTGTTTGCGAATTTCGTCAATGAAATGGTAATACGCAATTGCTTCTTCAGCACCTTTGCAGACGCGCGCAAGCGGAGTTCTAGATTGTTTTTTTGAAAGACTCTTTTTTGCGTGCTCAAAGAACTTCTCGAGTGATTTTTCATCGGCAACACCAACAGTCGGCAGGCCAAGTTCCTCGATCTTATTTTCAAACTCATTTTGTGAACGAAACTTCAATCCCTCGATTACGCCTGGCGCATACGCAAACATTCGAAGCGGCCGAACTGCAGCGATTTTTGGATCGAGCTGACGAACGGACCCTGCGGCGGCGTTGCGCGGGTTTGCGAATGGAACTTCGCCCGCGTCTTGTTGTAGTTCATTGAGTTTTTGAAAATCGCTTTTGAACATCAAGATCTCGCCGCGAACCTCTAGCAAACTCGGCGCGCTTTTTAATTTAAGAGGCAGCGAGCGGATCGTTTTAATGTTTGATAAAACATTTTCGCCAACGGAACCATCTCCGCGCGTAACGGCTCCAACTAGATCACCCTTTTCGTAGATGAGTTCAATCGCAAGTCCGTCAAATTTTGGTTCACAGAAATATTCAATCTCAGCATCGCTATGGAGAACTTTTTTTATCCGTTCATCAAACGCGGAAATGTCTTCAGGCGAGTAACTATTTGCAAGTGAAAGCATTGGCTTTCGGTGAGTGACTTTCTCGAAAACTTCCAGTGGCGTACCAGCTACGCGCTGGGTGGGCGAATCGCCGGTCACGAGCGCGGGATGTTTTTGCTCAAGCACCTGAAGCTCAGAATAAAGTCGGTCATATTCCTGATCGGTGATCAGAGGACGATCCAATACGTAGTACTGATAATCGTGGCTATTGATTTCATTCCGAAGGAACTCGGCTCGTTTTCGATCAGCAGGACTTGGGCTAGCTGGAGGCATTAGCGAATTATGGGTTTTCACTCGAGAACGGTCAATAACAACGCGTAGCGGAACTAAAGGGGTTGCCGTTGAAAGCCGCATCTATTGTGGGTACCTTATGTGACCTGTTCCCCAGCCTGAGATCACACGGAGATTGTCTTGTTAACTAAAGATGCTGTTCAGCACATTGCAAAGCTATCGCGCTTAAGTCTGACCGATGCTGAAGCCGAGGGTTTCAGCCATCAGCTTTCAGCGATCTTAGATAGCTTCAATGACATTGCAAAATTGAATACCGAAGGTGTTGAGCCGTTAGTCACTCCGACAGACATCGCTGTTCACTTACGTGCTGATGTCATTGTTGAGACCGATATGGTCGATGAGCTTTTGCAAAACGCTCCGGCACGTGCGGGTAATCTCTTTAAAGTTCCGCCGGTGGTTTGACAAATGGATTCACCAATGGATTTGACGACGTGGAATTAACGAATGCCAGCCTCATTGAAATTCGAGACGCGGTTCGCGCTAAAAAAGTTTCAGCTGTAGAAGTTACGAAGCACTTTGTTTCCCGCGTTGAAAAACTTGATAAGCAGCTCAACTCATTCACGGCACTGAATCCAAAAGCGTTGGACGAAGCAAAACGCGTAGATGCATCGATTGCATCTGGCAAAGACCCAGGCGTACTTGCGGGCGTACCGATCGCAGTAAAAGATTTGCTGTGCACAAAAGGGCTTACCACCACAGCGTGCTCCAACATCCTAAAAAACTTTGTTCCGCCGTATTCGGCTACTGTTGTTGAGAAGCTTCAACAGGCCGGCGCTATAATTCTCGGCAAAACGAACCTTGATGAATTTGCGATGGGCTCGAGTAACGAGACTTCAGCCTTTGGTGTTTGCAAAAATCCATGGAACACAGCTTATGTTCCCGGTGGCTCGAGCGGTGGTTCAGCCGCGAGTGTTGCGGCACGATTAGCTCCAGGCTCGATCGGTACAGATACGGGTGGTTCGATTCGACAGCCCGCAAGTTTTTGCGGAATAGCGGGAATAAAACCAACATACGGTCGTGTAAGCCGCTTTGGAATTATCGCATTTGCTTCAAGTCTCGATCAGGCTGGACCGATGGCAAAAACCACTCGAGAGTGCGCACTCATGCTTGAAGCCATTTCAGGTGAAGACGAATGGGATTCAACATCCGCGCAGCAGCCTGTTCCGAAGTGGTCAGAAAAAATTTCGACAAACATGAAAGGTGTTCGCATCGGTGTGTTGAAAGAAGCGATCTCTGAGACGACCACTGACAAGCTCGATAAAGACACAGCGAACACAGTTCAAAAATCAATCGATACATTAAAAGCTCAAGGTGCCGAGGTTGTCGAAGTCTCTGTTCCAATGCTTCAGTACGCAGTTTCGATTTACTATCTCATTGCGACGAGTGAAGCATCGGCAAACCTCGCGCGCTACGACGGCGTTCGATATGGACATCGCTCGGAAAAAGCACCAGGAAGCCTTGATGAGTTTTACGCAAACAATCGCTCTGAAGGTTTTGGCGCGGAGGTAAAACGCAGAATCATGCTTGGCACCTACGCGCTTTCAAGCGGCTATTATGACGCTTTTTATTTAAAAGCAGGCCAGGTGCGAAGGCTAATGCGCGACGAGTATATGAAAGCTTTCACGAAG
>JANOUF010000063.1:0-4564 GCA_031416685.1 Bdellovibrionales bacterium | reverse complement strand
AGATTCAACAGCAGTACGATGAAGGTTTGATCACGGATGGTGAGCGCTACAACAAGGTTGTGGATATCTGGGCGCAAACTGGTGACAAGGTTGCAAAAGAATTAATGGCCGAGATTGAAAAAGAAGAGTTCATGGTCGACGGTAAACTCGTCAAAGGACCTTCGTTCAACCCAATCTTCGTCATGGCAGACTCAGGTGCGCGGGGTTCCGCTGCTCAGATTCGTCAGCTCGCAGGTATGCGGGGTTTGATGGCGAAACCGAGTGGGGAGATCATCGAGACACCGATCACGGCAAACTTCCGTGAAGGTCTAACGGTTCTTCAATATTTCATCTCGACTCACGGTGCTCGTAAAGGTCTTGCCGATACCGCTCTTAAAACAGCGAACTCGGGTTACCTCACTCGTCGTCTCGTTGACGTCGCACAAGACGTTATTATCGTTGAAGATGATTGCGGAGCTGAAGATGGCCTCATGATCACACCGCTCATCGAAGCCGGCGAGATCATTCAGCCACTCAGTGATCGTATCCTCGGTCGCGTGACGCTCGAAGCGATTCATGATCCGTATTCAAATGCGGTTATTGTTCCTGCTAACGGCGACATCAACGAAGCCGAAGTGAAACGCATCGAAGACGCAGGCATTGAAAACGTAAAAATCCGTTCGGTTCTCACGTGCAAAACTCGTCGCGGAACTTGCAAAAAGTGCTACGGTCGAGATCTTTCACGCGGTGCCATGGTGAACCTCGGTGAAGCAGTCGGAATTATCGCTGCTCAGTCGATCGGTGAACCAGGAACTCAGCTAACTATGCGTACGTTCCACTTAGGTGGTACGGCATCACGAGCAGTCGAACAAAGCATTCACACAACTCGTCACGAAGGTACGATCAAACTAAAAGACGTCATCACGGTTGGAAACCGCGCTGGCAAACTGACAGTTATGAATCGTAACGGTGAAATCGTTGTCGTCGATCCAAACGGTCGCGAACGTGAACACTTCAAACTCGTCTACGGTGCGATCTTAAACGTAAAAGAAGGCGATACAGTCGCAAAAGGCGCTGTGTTGGCAGAGTGGGATCCGTACTCGAACCCAATCATCTCTGAGGTAACTGCGACTGTGAAGTTCCAGGATATCGAAGAGGGCGTGACGATGACTGAACAAGTCGACGCGGTCACAGGCTTTGCTACGAAAGTTATTTCGGAGTCGAAGTCAGCTGATCAAAAACCGACTGTTGCTCTTCACGATGCTGACAACAAGCAGATGATGCTTCCAGGCCGCGACATTCCGGCTAAGTACATCATCCCGGTTGGCGCACAACTTCTCGTGACTGACGGTCAAGAGATCCACTCAGGTGACGTGATTGCGAAGATCCATAGAGAGACTTCGAAAACACGCGACATCACGGGCGGTCTCCCACGCGTTGCCGAGCTTTTCGAAGCACGTAAACCGAAAGAAGCAGCGATCATCTCTGAGATCGATGGCTACGTTACTTTCGGTAAAGACGTAAAAGGTAAACAGCGTGTGATCGTGACTCCAGAAGTCGGCGAACAGAAAGAATATCTGATCCCGAAAGGTAAACACGTTGCAGTTCGTGAAGGCGAATTCGTGAAAGCCGGTGAGGCGCTCATGGATGGTCCAACGAATCCGCACGATATCCTCGCGGTTCTCGGCGACAAGGAACTCTCGAAGTACCTCGTTAACGAAATCCAGGAAGTTTACCGCTTACAAGGTGTCGGTATTAACGATAAGCACATTGAAGTTATCGTTCGTCAGATGCTCCGTAAGGTAAAAGTAAACGATCCAGGCGATTCAAAATTCTTAGCCGGCGAACAGGTTGAAAAACACTTGTACGAAGCAGAACTTGATCGTTTGGGACGTGAAGGTGGTCAGTTACCAACTGGTGAAGCGCTCTTGCTTGGTATTACGAAAGTATCCCTCAGCACAGAGTCGTGGATCTCGGCCGCTTCCTTCCAAGAGACGACGAAAGTCCTCACGGAAGCAGCGATCAACTCGCGCACAGATCATTTGCGCGGCTTGAAAGAGAACATCATCATGGGTCGCTTGATTCCTGCTGGAACAGGTTTGGCTGCTTACAAACGTTGGAAGATCGTCGTCGATGAAATCGAAGAGGGTGTTCAGGCGGCAAGCTTACCAGGCATGGGCGGCATGAACCGCTCGATGGACCAAGCTTCGACTCAGCCGTCCTAACGGATGCCCGGGCACATTTAGTGCCCTCTCGATATAAGTTTGAGAGCCCTACACCTGGCGTGTAGGGCTTATAATAGCCCCGCCGGGCTACTCTTGACGGCGGTGCGAAACAAATGTAGTTTCCTGAATTCGTATTTTTAACAGGGGTTTTAATGCCTACGATCAATCAGCTGATCCGTCGCGAACGGGTCCAACAGAAGAATAAAACGGCGTCTCCAGCGCTTGAAAACTGCCCGCAACGTCGTGGTGTTTGCACTCGTGTTTACACGACTACTCCGAAAAAGCCGAACTCGGCTCTTCGTAAAGTAGCGAAAGTACGCCTGTCGAACGGATACGAAGTGATCTCTTACATTCCGGGCATCGGTCACAATCTTCAGGAGCACAGTGTGGTCTTGATTCGTGGCGGCCGGGTAAAAGATCTTCCAGGTGTTCGTTACCACATCATCCGCGGTGTCCTAGATACCCAAGGTGTGAATGGTCGCGTGCAGAGTCGCTCGAAGTACGGCGCTAAACGTCCGAAGAAGTAAGCAAAATTAGTTTTTAAACCTTACAGGGACAATAGTGTCCTTGATGTAAAGCCTATCTCTTTGACCATGGCTTGAAGAAAGAAGTGTCAGATGTCCCGCAGAAGAAGAGTCGTAAAACGCGAAAGCCTTCCAGATCCAGTTTACAACGATATCGTTGTCGCTAAATTCGTAAACAAAATGATGTACGATGGAAAGAAAGCAACTGCACAGACTGCTTTCTATAGCGCTCTCGATGAAATCAAAACAAAGATTCAAGAAGAAGAGCCAATTACAGTTTTCAAAAAAGCTCTTGAAAATGTGAAGCCGCAACTCGAAGTTCGTTCACGCCGCGTAGGTGGAGCAACTTACCAAGTTCCAGTCGATGTCCGTCCATCACGCCGCCTTGCACTCGCAATGCGCTGGATAACGGAATACGCACGCGAGCGTGGTGAAAAGGATATGTCTCGCCGTTTAGCTGGCGAAATCCTCGATGCTTACAATAATCGCGGTAACGCAATTAAGAAGAAAGAAGATGTTCACCGTATGGCAGAAGCCAACAAGGCATTCTCGCACTACAACTGGTGATCTAATATTCTCCTATGCCGGCCGATGATTCCCGACGTGATTCTCAACTAGCAGATTTAAGATTCACCCGGAACATCGGCGTCATGGCTCACATCGACGCCGGTAAAACAACGACCTCCGAGCGCATTCTCTTCTACTCAGGTAAATCTCATAAAATTGGTGAAGTTCATGATGGTGATACCGTCATGGATTGGATGGAACAGGAACAAGAGCGCGGTATTACAATTACTGCTGCTGCGACGATGTGTTTCTGGAAAGACCATAAGCTCAATTTAATCGATACTCCGGGACACGTTGATTTTACGATCGAAGTTGAACGCTCACTCCGCGTACTCGACGGTGCGATTGCCGTGTTCGACGCAGTAAATGGTGTAGAACCACAATCAGAGACCGTTTGGCGCCAAGCGAACAAACACAAAGTTCCTCGCATTTGCTTCATGAACAAAATGGATCGCGTTGGCGCCAACTTCAATGGAAGTGTGCAAACGCTCATCGACAAACTCGGTGCTACACCTGTCGTGATACAGATGCCGATCGGTTCCGAAGATCGCTTCGAGGGAATGATCGATCTCATTGAATTCAAAGCACTCGTTTACGGAGATAAAGATAAAGGGGAAACCTACGCGACTCGCGAGGTCCCTGATGATTTGAAAGCCGAAGCGCAAGCCGCTCGCGATCAAATGATCGAGAAAATTGCGGAGCTTGATGAAAAGCTCACTGAGCGTTTCATCATGGGGGAAGCGATCTCTGCTGAAGAGCTTCGCGCAACTCTACGCAAGGGCACGATTGATCTAAAAGTATTTCCAGTTCTTTGCGGCGCAGCTTTTAAGAATAAAGGCGTGCAACCACTTCTTGATGCGGTTGTTCATTATTTGCCAAGTCCTCTCGACGTTCCGCCAATTGTTGGCCACGATCCAGAAAAACCTGAAAAGGAAATCGTCTGTAAACTTGATTTCGATGAAAACGTTGCAGCGTTAGCATTTAAAATTGCGGCTGATCCCTTTGCAGGAAGTCTGACATTCATCCGAGTGTACTCAGGCACAGTGAAAGCTGGCGATCAGCTCTACAATCCTCGGGAAAAGAAAAAAGAGCGTATCGCACGCCTTGTGAAGCTTCACGCCAACACTCGAGAAGAAATCCAAGAGTTAAAGGCTGGCGACATTGGCGCGGTGATTGGGCTTAAGTTCGCAATCACTGGCGACACTCTCTGTAATACTTCGCACCCAGTGGTCCTTGAGACGATTACATTTCCTGAACCAGTCATTGCCT
>JANOUF010000062.1:0-18774 GCA_031416685.1 Bdellovibrionales bacterium | reverse complement strand
GGAAGTTCATTGCCTGGACGATTCGCCCAAACCAAGCAGCTTGCGAAATCGCCTTCTGCTGTTCCTGCATCACCACCAGTTACGATCGTAATGCTCTTGGTTTTGCGCCTGCGCTGAACCATTGCAGTACCCACTGCCATTCCATACTGAACTTCAATAGGAGATGTCACAGGAACGACGTTCCACTGCGGAAAGCAATAGTGGTTACAGAAATTTCTTCCGCCAGTCGATGGATCGGTCGAACGATTCATCATCAATCGAAGTGAATCTTCGTAGGTCATTCCCATCGCAATAAGAGTTGGAGTTGCGCGATAATGGAGATGAAGAAAATCGTAGTCAGGGCCTTGGCCTTTTTTAACATGAAGTCCGAGCGGGACGCCAAAAGCCTCTTCTCCTGGTCCGCCGATCCAAAAGTACGAATCGCCTGCGCGATAAACTTTGATCAAGCGCTCTTCGAGGACACGAGACTTCACCATCAGATCATGCATTTGCAGCACGAGTTCTTTCGGCAGCTCTAATTTACTTTTTGGTGTTTGCGGCTTCTTCACGCCATTGCCAAGAACCGCAGCTTTAATGCGATTTTTAGCGGACATATTCTTCTTAGTTACGGTCTGTTTTGCCATGTAACTCCAACCAGCTAACTCCAGAGGACTCCAGGGGTACCGGGCCATCTCAAATTTGTCAAACTCGAGCAATATTGAACGCTTACTAAATGCCTACTAAATGGCTCAGAAAGGAAAACGTCCAAAAAAACAACCAAAAAAAAGGCGACGAGTTTGATCTCCGTCGCCGTCCATTGGCTTATTAAGCTATTCTTATCAATCAGTTTGCTGATTCAGCCGTCTTCTCAGGCGTCTTCCCAGTAACCTGCGCCGCCGGCTTGCTGCCTGACTTCTGCCCGATCACGATTCCGGTACGAGCCTGTGCTGCTACAAGGTCAGCTAAAACGTTCGCAGCTTCTTGAATGTCAGCGCGTTTCAAGTACTCAGCAACCTTCTCTTCAGACGTCTGATTTTTCTTAGCGTCTGATTCTACTTTTTTCTCTTTAGTCTCTTTCAAAGCATCCGCAAGTTTAATTGTTTTATCTTTGCCAGCTGCTTTTTTCGCTTCGTCTTTGATCTTTTTGAACTCTTCGTTCTTAGCAACGCGAGCGGCAGATTTAGATTTCAAGCCGCTAATCGTTTCTGAAGGAATTTTGCGCCACGCACCTGGTCCACTAGTGACGTACGCGGTTGGCGACAAGAACGATTTTATTTTTTTCGGCGGAAGTGAGTAGTCCAAACTCTTCTCGCCGATCTCATCAGTTGAGAATGGTCCTGGTAACACAATATCAGCATTCACACCGCGATGCTGTGTCGAGAAACCGCCTGGCGTGAAGAACATGCCTACAGTCACTTTCAGTGCGCCAAGGCCCGCTGGAAGATCGACAACCGTTTGCACGGACCCTTTGCCGAATGAATGGTCACCACCAACAACAACGGCACGTTCATAATCTTTCAATGTTCCGGAAACAATCTCAGATGCCGACGCAGAAATACGACTTGTGAGAACGACCAATGGTCCTTCCCAATCGACCGCTTCATCTTCATCGTCCAAAGTGATTTCACCCTGCATTGGATCGCGAGCACTTTGCTTCACGACGTTTCCAGTTCTGAAGAACAAACCGGCGATTTTCACTGCATCTTCAAGTGAACCTCCACCGTTGTTTGACAGATCAAGCACGAGGCCGTCTGCCTTCGCGTCTTTAACCTGTTTAAGGAGATTCTTCATATCAGTTGCGCTCGAACGACCACCGCGGCGGCTGTCGGCATAAAACGACGGCATGTTCATGACAGCGAGTTTCTTTTTCTCGCCGTTAACATCTCGATCGACGTAGCTCACCTGAACTGCATCTTCTTCAAGTTTAATTTTATCGCGAGTGAGCGTTACGGTCTGACGATCAGTTCCCGCTTGAGTCTTGCGCATGATCGTCAATCGTACTTTTGAACCCTTCGATCCGCGAATACGGCGAACGACATCACGAAGCTCCATGTCGACAACGCTTTCCATTTCGCCCATTGATCCATCAGGCTTCACCTGTCCGACCGCAATGATTTTATCTTGAGGCTGAATCAATCCGCTTTGTTTCGCAGATCCTCCAGGGATCAATTGCTCTACAACAGTGAACCCGTCTTGTGACGAAAGTGTCGCGCCTATACCCTCGAGCGAAAGTCCCATTTGAATTTGGAAATCTTCAAGCTCATCGCGTGACATGAAATCCGTGTGCGGATCAAGTGCGCGACCAAAGGAATCAAGGTAAGCCACGTAGAGGTCTTCTTGATCCGTATCTTTCACTCTTTTCAATGTACGATCGTATGTTCGCACGAGATGCTGCTGTGATTCGGCTTGATCAAGTCCGCTCGCCATTTGGTTAGAAAGCTGGAACTGAATGTACTTCATGTGAAACTTGTCAGCTTCAGCTTTGCTCGCTGGATACTTTCGCATATCAGGATCAAGTACGAGTACAGTCGTTGGATCAAACTTGAAAGTCTTGCTCTCAAGAGTGGCCTTTGCGTAAGCGGCACGTTCTTCAACGCGTTTAATATATATCGATTGTACTTCGTCAATCGCTCCGCACTGCCCGGCCTTGACCGCCTTGGTGATGCCCTTCAACTTCGCTTGAATAACTGGGATGTCAGCGGCGAGAAGGTACATCTTCGCGCCGTCCATTCGCTTTATGTATTGATCGATCGCACGTTTTTCGATGTTGTCGTTCATCTTGTCGAACGAAACATGCAAATTCAAAAATGATTGTGCGATGACGTCCAAGTGTTTGCACGCAAGCCGAATATTTTGTGCTTCAACTTTTACTGGAACGAAACTGATGAACGCAACAAACAGAACGGCTGAGAAAAGCCTTTGCAACATGTTAGAACCTTTCACAAATCTAAATCCAACAACGAGTGACTTAACTTTAAGAAGTTTAGCACAATCCTAGAGATATCACTCATCGGAAGAATCACGACTAGACAAGAAGCTAAATCGAATTTCTATGCCGATTTGAGATTCGGAAATTTTATGCGGAGAATTATGTTAGATGAAAGTTTGGCTGATAGTTAGGTCGTCGGTAACAACGACAATTGTTCAAATGCACTTAATTCGTTCTGAGTTCCCGCGCAGAGCGTAGCTTCCGTACGGTCAGGGTAAACTTCCCATTTCACGAAGCGGCCCGCCTGTGTCTCAATAACGAAGAATGACATCTCAGGATGCTTTGTTTTCAAGCTCATCATTTCTTGCACGATGAGTTCGATGTTATGTGGATCATCGTCCGACATTCCGAAGCGATGATACGGACTATAGCCGTATGCTTTGATCGCTTGATCAACAGATGCACGGATCGCAGCACGTTTCATTGCCGCGACGGATTGTTTAAAATCGGGATCGCCCAACTCAACACGAACGTCGCGATTTGAAACAGGATAGAGGCTTAAATAATTCGGCTCGTACGGCAGATGCTTCTCCTGGACCATCAGCCTAATACCATCTTTGATCGTCTCAGGACGATGTCCGCGCGCCGTGATTAACGACATTGGTCTGCGATTGAGCGTCGCGTGATAAAAACATGACCACGATGGTCCCTTCCACTGAAGGTCAGGATACCCAAGCGCTGCGGCCAGATCCTCTACGAACATTTGGCGACGTCCCATCAATTTTTCTACAACCGAAAAATCTTGATCGCGAAAACAGCGGAAGCTTCCATTGAGTTCATGGAAATCCACTTTGTAATCGCGGTACGGGCCAGCGATACCGATCAACTTCGAATGTTGTGCGAACTCGCCAGAAGAAAGCTGCAACTCACGATTTGTTCCGCGATGAAAAATAAAAATAGGTGTGGTTAAAAATGCAACGTTGTCGTCAAAGTCGAAAAAATAAAAACTGCGCCCACCGAGATCAGCATTGCGATCCTTAAAAACTTCGCGCGGAATCGGCAATTCAAGTTGCCCACGAGGTTTGCCCCCGAGCGACGTTAAGCGGTTTTTTAGAAGGCGAATGGGCATATGACCTGCTGAGGTTTGCGATCCTTACCTATACAGGCCATGCAGTTCGAGTGCCAGAATATGTAGCAAATTCTTGCAAATGGGCAACAATTTAGAGGGGTTACACACCCCTCGCCAGCTCATCTCAAAGCTATTTAGTTGCTGACTTTGACGAGGCTGCGCTTGCGCCGCCTCTTTTGGTCACTGATTTACGACTTGCGGGAGGCAAAGCCTTCTTAGCCGCCGTTGCAGAAACCTTCTTCGGTTCCGCCTTTTCCTTTACAGCTTTCGCAGCTTTTGTTGCCTTAGCGGCCTTCGGACTCTTTTCAGTTTTTGATTTACCAGGGTTATCACCGGTCTTATCAGAGATAAGTTTGATAGCCTCTTCAGCTGTGACTTTCTCCGGCGTGACACCTTCGGGAAGCGAAACGTTCGTCTTTCCGCACTTGATGTACGGACCGTACTTTCCGTTCAACACCTGAATTGCTTCTTCCGTTCCCGGATAATTTCCAAGTTCTTTCAGCGGCGCTGCTTTACCGCGACCTTTTTTCGGCTGGCTCAACATTTCGAATGCGCGCTCAAATGTCATTTCAAAAAGGCTCTCGCCTTTCGGAATCGATCGGAAGTCACCGTCACATACAACGAATGGACCGAAGCGTCCCAAACCGCATTTGATATCTTTACCAGTGCCAGGATGTTGCCCTAAAGTTTTTGGCAGCTCAAGCAGCTGTAAAGCAATTTTCATATCCACTTTTTCAACTTCCATACCAGCAGGAAGTGAAACGCGTTTCGGTTTTGCTTCTGCATCGGTCGCGTCCCCTAGCTGCACGTATGGACCGTAGCGACCGGTTAGAACGTAAATGGGCTGACCCGTTTTAGGATCTTTGCAAAGAGCATCGGAGCCATTGATCTTTTGATCGATAAGTTTGTTCGCAATTTCAAAAGTGATATCCGCCGGGGGTTGTGCTTCCGGGATTGAAGCACACGCTTCTTCATCGCCTTTTTCTTTACGACAGACATACGCCCCATAACGACCTACTCGGAAACTCAATTTTTCAAGCCCCGCGAGTTGAATCGTACGTGCTTCATCTGGATCGATTTTCTTTTCTTGAACTTCGACTTGTTTTTTCAAACCTTCATCGCCGAAATAAACCGACTTCAAATATTTTTTCCAATCAAGATCGCCTTCAGCGATTTCATCGAGTGAACGTTCCATTTGCGAAGTGAAATCAAGATCGACGTATTTCGGCAGATGCTGACGCAATAGTTTTGCGACGATCATCGCGGTAAACGTCGGCACCAAAGCGTTACCGGTTTTTCGAACGTAACCTCGATCGATGATCGTGGAAATAATCGCAGCGTATGTCGACGGACGGCCGATGCCTTCTTTTTCCATCGTTTGAATCAAACTAGCTTCCGTAAAGCGCGCTGGAGGCTTTGTTTCATGTTCAAGCGCATTGATCTTGTTGCACTTAACTGTGTCGCCAACTTTCAAAGCCGGAAGTCGCACTTCTCTATCTTCAAGAGCCTGGGTCTCATCATCGCTACCTTCAACGTATGCGCGTAAGAAACCAGGGAACTCAATTGTCATTCCACTTGCCGCAAATATCGCGGCTCCTACTTCAAAGCGAACACTGACTTGCTTTTGACGTGCGTTTACCATTTGGCTTGCGATCGTTCGCTTCCAAATCAAGTCGTACATTTTTAGCTGCACCCCACTTAAGCCTGTGTCATCGGGCGGAACCATTTCAGTTCCTGCAGGTCGAATCGCTTCATGGGCTTCTTGTGCGCCTTTTACTTTTTTGCCTTCATACAAACGTGGCTCTTCAGGCAAATAATCTTTTCCATACATTTTTTGAATGCGGTTGCGAGCTGCATCTAACGCCTGCTTCGACAAGAATGTCGAATCTGTACGCATGTAAGTGATCAATCCATTTTCGTAAAGGTTCTGCGCGACCTGCATGGCCTCGCGTGCGCCTAAGCCAAGTTTGCGGTTCGCTTCTTGTTGTAAAGTCGAAGTGATAAATGGAGCCGGTGGCTTACGTGAGACAGGTTTTTCTTCTGCTTCCGTAACCTTCCAAGCAACACCCGTAATTTTCTTTTGCACCTGCTCAGCAAGTTTCGCATCGAAGTGGATGAGATCCTTTGCACGCTCTGTAACGAGCTTGCCAGTTGCATCGTCAAAATCTTTACCGGTTGCGACCCGCTTACTTTCCCAAGAAAGAATTCGGCTCGTAAAACCGACGTCCGCTTTTTCGCAATCCGCTTCTACGCTCCAATAGCCCGCGCGCTTAAACTTAATGCGCTCGTGCTCGCGCTCGACAATCAATCGAACGGCAACCGATTGAACTCGTCCCGCTGATAATCCGTAGGCTACCTTTTTCCAGATTAATGGAGAAATCGTATAACCGACCAAGCGATCCAAAATTCGTCTAGCTTCTTGCGCACGCACCAAATTGTAATTGATATCGCGTACGTCCTTTAATGCCTCTGTAATCGCTTCTTTCGTGATTTCGTTAAACACCATTCGCTTGGTTGGAACTTTTGGTTTCAACAGTTCAAGCAAATGCCAACTGATCGACTCACCCTCGCGGTCTTCGTCGGTTGCGAGATAAAGCTCATCAGCATCTTTTAATTTTTCACGAAGCTCTTTAACAATCTTCGTTTTGTTTTTCGGTACGCAATAGACCGGCTCAAAACCATGATCGACATCCACACCGAGTGATGCCCACGGCTCCTTCTTCACTTTTTCCGGAATGTCTTTCGCCGACTGCGGAAGATCTCGCACGTGGCCCATGCAAGATTCCACGATGAAATCCTTGCCTAGAAACTTACGAATTGTTTTGGCCTTGGTTGGAGACTCGACGATAACGAGTTTTTTACCTGCAGCAGAAGCTTTCGCCATTTATTTTCCCTGTAACACTTTGCGCTACTATATCTATAGACGTAAAAATGAAGGCTAACATATATTGATGGCAAGTTTAAATTTCTGACGCGTCTAGAGTACGAATCGAAAGTCTGATCTAGTTGGCCACTAGACATTTGGCGAGCGAGCTCAAACTTTTTCGACGAAAAAATCACGCTAGACTCGTACACTATTGAATATGAAATTTCTCTCGGAATTCACCGGAAAAGTGAGCGTTCTTTTTACCGACATCGATGACACCTTAACTGATGAAGGTCAGTTGGGCCCAATGGCTTATGAAGCACTTTGGCGGCTTCATGAAGCCGGAGTTAAGGTTGTGCCAATAACTGGCCGACCGGCGGGGTGGTGTGAAATGATCGCACGCTTCTGGCCTGTCGACGGAATCGTGGGCGAAAATGGCGGACTTTACTTCCGCTACCACAATCGACACATGAAGAGACATTTTGTTTTCGACGAAGACACTCGAGAGAAAAACAGAAAAAAACTCGATAAGATTCGCACAGAAATTCTAAAAGAAGTGCCAGGCAGCGGAATCGCATCCGACCAATTTTGTCGCTTAATGGATTTAGCGGTCGATTTTTGTGAAGACGTCGAGCCACTTCCGGAATCGGCAGTTGATAAAATCGTCAGCATCTTCGAGAGAAATGGTGCGATTGCAAAAGTAAGTTCGATCCACGTAAATGGATGGTACGGAGACTACGATAAACTTTCGATGTGTCGTGAGTTTGCAAAAAAAGAACTCGGAATTGATTTGGACCGCGACAATGCGAAATGCTCATTCTCTGGCGATTCACCCAACGACGAACCGATGTTCGCGTTCTTCCAAAATTCATTTGCGGTCGCAAACATTAAAAAGTTTCAGTCGCGACTCAAATCGTTGCCCGCGTTTGTCACTAAAGGCGAAGGCGGCCACGGTTTCGTGGAAATCGCCGACGCTATTATCAAAAATTTGAAGTCTTAGTTCTTTCGATTGCTCTTAGTGTCGGTTTTCGTGTCGGCTTTCGTGTCAGTTTTCGAATTGACGCCCGCAAGTGCCGCAAACGGATTGTTGAACGGAGAGCCCGCTGGTCTGCCTCCTCGTTGCTGTCCACCACCGCCGCCGCCTCTATTGTCTCGGTTGTCTCGGTTGTCTCGGTTATCAGGACGCTGACCCCCACGAGGTGGTCCATCAGTTCTTTGGGCAGAACGTTGATCAGGCCGAGGGCCTCCGCGACCACCACCAGGATGACCCGGCTGACCAGCACGCGCCACCACAGGTCGGCGTTGGTCACCGCCCTCAGGACGAGGCTTACGATCGCCACGAGGTTCGCCCCGAGGCTTACGCTGTTCACCTTCAGGCCGCTCAGTACGCGCTTGTCGCTGAGGCTTTTCATCCATCAACATCGTTAACGCGATTTGATTTTTATCGAGATCGATTCCTAAGACTTTCACAGTGACTTGATCGCCCGGCGCCACAACTTTGCGCGGGTCATCGACGAACTTATGAGAAAGAGCAGAGATATGGACAAGACCGTCTTGGTGAACTCCGATATCAACGAACGCTCCAAAATTTGTGACGTTCGTGACTATCCCTGGACAGATCATTGCCTCTTTGAGGTCCTTAACTTCAAAAATGTCATCGCGGAATGAGAATGCTTTAAATGGATCGCGCGGGTCGCGACCAGGCTTCTCAAGTTCACGAATGATATCGTCAAAAGTAAATTCACCGACGAGCTTTGCCCACTTCGTGCGAAGTTCAAGAAGCTTCTTCGCTCCGTCTCCGATGAGCTCTGACACTGGAACGCCTAAGTCCGACGCCATATCGCGAACCGCAACGTAACGCTCAGGATGAATTCCAGTTTTATCGAGAACCGATTTGCTATTGAGAATTCGAAGGAAGCCAGCGCATTGCTCAAACGTTTTTGATGAGAAGCGTGGAATTTTCAAAAGTTGATCGCGATCCTCAAAAAGACCCGAAGTCTTTCGGTGCTCTACGATATTTTTCGCGAGTGCAGGACCGATTCCCGCGACATGCGAAAGGAGCGGCGCGCTCGCTGTATTGAGATCAACGCCAACTTTATTCACGCAACTCTCAACGACTTCTTCGAGACTCTTTTTCAATGAAGGCTCTGAAACATCGTGCTGATATTGACCCACACCAATACTCTTTGGATCAACCTTTACCAGTTCCGCCAAAGGATCCTGAAGCCTGCGAGCAATCGAGATCGCGCCGCGAATTGTGAGATCCAAATCAGGGAACTCTTCGCGGGCGACATCACTTGCCGAATACACGCTGGCACCCGACTCGCTCACCAAAATAACCGGAATGGTTCCATCAATTTCTTTTAGTATTTTTCTTAAGAATGCTTCCGCTTCACGTCCGCCAGTTCCGTTACCAACCGCAACAGCTTCAATACGAATCTGCTTCAGCACGTCTTGGAAAAGTTGTTTTGCGCGAACATCCGCACCGTCGCCTAAAATTTGGAGAACCGTGTGCGAAATAAAATTGCCCTGCTTATCGATAAGCGCGACTTTGCAACCCGTACGTAATCCCGGATCAACGCCAAGAACACAACGCGGACCGAACGGACTTGAAAGTAGAATTCTACGAACGTTGTCAGCGAATACGGAAATCGCATCCTTATCCGCTTTCTCTTTCAATGCGCGATGAACTTCATTTGCGATCGAAGGATTCACGTGAACCGTCAACGCAAGCTTCGCACAGTTTTTCAAAAACGGAGCGGCATGCGAACCATCAGCAGAACAAGAAAAACGTTCGAATTGACGGATGAGTTTTTCTTCGTCCCCTTCGATCGTAACCGCGAGTTCACCCTGCTCCCAGCCTCGGCGCATCGCTAGGTAACGATGCGAAGCTTTTGTTTCAGCGAGCGTCTTCACCGGCTCTGCGAACTCACCGTACATTTGATATTTCGAGTGAGTCTTAAACTCTTTTGTCTTCTTTGAAACGACCTTACCGTGATCAAAAAACTCTCTACGAACTGACTCGCGCAACTCTGGATCGTTGGAAACCTTCTCAACGATAATATCTTGCGCACCTTTTAGAACTAAATCGTAAGTCGCAAATCCTGCTGCGATATTAAGGTGATCTTTCGCTTTTACTTCGAGAGTCGTCTCATCTTTCACTTCACCTTGACCGAGAGACCAAATCCAATTCGCGAGAGGTTCGATACCCGCTTCACGAGCAATTGTTGCTTTGGTTTTTTTCTTTTTCTTGAATGGACGATAGATCTCATCAAGATCACCTAGATCCATTGATTTTGAAAGGCGAGCCCTTAGCTCATCAGTCAAGTTCCCCTGACTATCAATTTCTTTTAAGATAAACGCTTTTCGTTTTACGACTTCTTCGTACGTCGAATTCGAATCGATCACAGCGCGAATTTCAACTTCATCAAGGTTACCGGTTTTTTCTTTTCGGTAACGAGCGATGAACGGAACAGTTCCACCTTCAGCGGTCAGATCAAGAACAGCTTGCGCTTGATTAAAACGGATTCCGGGTTGAACGGAGGCAAGATATGCTTGAAATGTAGTTTCCATGAATTCTAACTTTTGACCCGAGGTAGAGAGTTACTTGTGGCGGTACAGAATTAAACCGTTGGTAGGATCATATGGCGATACGCCAACAGTCACGCGATCTCCGACAACAACTCGAATATTGAAACGTCGCATTTTCCCGCAAAGGCGCGCCATAATCTCGACTTGGTTGGTGTCGAGCTGAACTTTGTAGAGACCACCTGCAGCAGCGTCTACAATTTTACCTTCAAGTTGCGCTAAATCGTCTTTTGCCATACGTCCTTCGGTTTAGAACAAAAGACCTCAAAAGACAAAGTAAGAATCAGGCTTTATAGTTAGAAATCAGCATCTTAATGCCGTCTTTGAACAAGACTTCGAGTCGATGGTTTTGATTTGAAAGCACATAACCCCACCCCAATACCTTATGCATGATTGGAGTGCGCGCCTCATAGACATCAGTCATCTTATACGGAGTCGCATCGATGCCTTTTGCGCCTTCGTAGAGTTTCCGCCACTGCTCGCCCAAATCCGCGTTTTTATCCAAGGTGATAGTGAGTGACTTACTTTTCTTAGCCTTTTTCTCAGCTGGAACTTTAGCTGGCTTTGCCGCCGCAACCGGTGCCGCTACTGCCTCAAGTTCTTGGATTATCTCTGGAACGATCGCTAGTGGTGTTTCTTTGGGAGCTTTTGCTGCTTTTGGAGCTTTTTCCGCAGCGACCTGAGGGGTCTTTCCCGGTGGTTTCGGCACAGGAACCGGCTTCGCAGCTTTTGCTGGAACTTTCGCGACTGCCGCTGGCTTTACCGCTTTGGGCGCAGCTGCTTTTGCCGCTGGCTTAGCGCCTTTCGCAGTCGTTTTTGGCGCTGGCTTAGCTGCTTTTGCCGCCGGCTTTGCCTTCGCCGCCGCTTTTGCCGGCGCCTTTGCTTTTGCTTTTGCTTTAGCCGATGCTTTTACGCTCTTCGGCATAGCTCCTCCGCTGTAAAGAAAACCTTAATAAATCCAAATTAGAAGAATGAGTCCGTGAAAACAAGTCCTAACTACTAAACTTAGAGTGTTATTGCTATTAGAAATTAATGGCGAAAATAATGGCCGAAATTATGAATCCGACTACGACGACCCTTACTTGCGAGCAGTTACTTAGCTCTCTCCCTGACTTTTTTAAGTCCGCCTCTGGCGATCAAAAGGTCAGCATCAATCGAGTCGCCTCACCAGAAGACGCCAAATCCGGTTCACTTTGTTTTTGCGCGAACCCGAAGGCGATCGCACAGGGCCTCGCCTCGCAGGCCTCGGCACTGGTCGTTCCGGTTAAAGCAGCTTCGGAAGTGGAACCAAAGCGTGGCGGTAAAACTCTGATTTTCGCTCAAAACGTCGAGCGCGCAATGGCAGTGACGATTAATAAGTATTTTCTCGAAACGCCATATAAGAACCCTTCGGTTACCGGGATTCACCCAACCGCAGTCATTCACGAATCAGCAGAAATCGGAGCCAACGCGCGCATTGGACCTCATGCCTACATCGGCGCTGGCACAAAAATTGGTGCAAACGTTTACATCGGTGCCAACGCCGTCATCGAAGCAAATGTTCGAATCGGTGAGGCGTCAGTGGTTCACCCGCTTGCTTACGTTGGGCACGGCACACAAATTGGCGCAAAATGCGAGCTGATGCCGAACACCTCTGTTGGCAAAGAAGGCTACGGCTATGCACACGACGAAAAAGGTAATCACTACCGCATTCCTCATCAAGGGATTGTCGTTCTTGAAGACGATGTGCACGTTGGCGCTAACTCCAACATCGATCGCGCAACGTTTGCTGAAACTCGCATTGGCGCTGGCACGAAAATCGATAGCATGTGCCACATCGCTCACAACTGTAAAGTTGGGCGTAATGGCCTACTCATCGCTAAGTTCGGGGTGGCTGGCTCAACAACGATTGGGAATAACTTTATCGCAGGTGGCGACACGAATGTGATTGGGCATATCGAAATTTGCGACCAAGTGAACATCGCAGGTATGTCTGGAGTAACGAAAAGTATTTCGGAGCCGGGTCAATATGGTGGGTATCCACTCGTGAGCTTGCCACAATATTTGAAAACAAAAGCGGCGTTGGCAAATCTTCCCGAAATGCGAAAGCAGCTATCTGCACTTGTGAAAAAGTTTATGCCTGAACAGGACGAGAACTGATCATGAGTCGGGGCAATCTACTTGCCCTCTCTGAGCTGTTTTGGTCCGAATGGTCGCGGCAATAGTTCTTCAAATGAATAGCACTCTTTAATGCTCCTCATATCCGCGAGCCAAATTTTCGCGTCAGGCTCGAAGAACTCAGCCATCACTTGAAGGCAAAGTGCACACGGCGACGCAGGAATCTTTGAATCGGTTACGATAACAATATCGGTAAATTGCTTTGCGCCTTCTGAAACAGCTTTCCAAATTGCAACTCGTTCGGCACAAACCGTTCCGCCGTACGATGCATTTTCGACATTGCAGCCAGTGACGTAACCGCCACCTTTGATCGCAAGTCCCGATCCCACTTTAAATTTTGAGTACGGTGCATGAGCACCTTCACGGGTCGCAAGTGCCGCTTCGTACAATTGCCCAACCATTTGCCCAACCTTTTGGCTGACAAGTTGATCTGATGACGTCGCTTTCGTTTTTCTATTTTTAGCAGCAGTTTTCTTCATTCGCAGTTATTCCATTTATCGAATTTGGTATTTTAACAAGCGGCACTCAATCTTGCCGTTATAAACAGGAAATTTTCTGTCAGCCTTTAGCCGCATTCCCGAAGATAGCTCAGGATCACCCGACAACACATACGCATCCCAACCTTTAAATTTGGTTTTAAGCAAGAATGCTAAGTTTTTGAAAACTTCGATTGCCTCGTTTTTTTCGAGAAGACGTTCGCCGTAAGGAGGGTTCGTAATCAACACTCCTTTTTCAACTGGTGCGTCTATAGTTTCAAAAGCAGTCCGTTGAACTTCGATATAATCTTCTAATCCAGCTTTCTTAATATTTGCTTTCGCTGCTTTGATCGCTTCACCGCTAAGGTCGTATCCGTAAAATTTGAACGGAATCTCCTCGATCTCTTCTTCGATACAAGCGTCGAGCTCCTTTTCCCATTCGTCTTCTTTGAAGCCTTTGAATTTCTGAAACGCGAAACTCTTTCTCATGGTTCCCGGAGAAACCTTGAGTGCCATCAACGCAGCCTCGATTAAAATTGTACCCGAGCCGCACATTGGGTCGACGACCGGCATGTTCGCTTCGTACCCCGCCATTTTAATGATCCCCGCGGCTACGGTTTCCTTCAAAGGAGCATCCACTTGTTGAATACGATAGCCGCGCTTAAATAGCGCGTCACCCGTCGTGTCGATTGAAACATTAAATTGATTTTTAAATCCGCGAACGACCAATCGTAAATCAGGATCGTCATTGTCAACGTTGGGACGAACATCAAATTTTTCTCGAAACTGATCTACGACGGCGTCTTTTACTTTCATCGCCACAAATCGTTGATCCCGGAATTCTCCGCACTCCTTCACATTCGCATCGACAGTCATAGTTCCGTCCGGATCTATGTACTTGGTGAAATCATGTTTACGAATGTTGTTGTAAAGTTCTTCAGGGTTGTAAGCAGGGAAATCGAGAATCGGTAGAATGATTCGCGAAGCCGTTCGTGAGCGTAAATTTGCTCGATAGCAGCCGGCCCAGTTCGAATCGAAGTGACAACCGCCCGGAGCTTTCAACACGCGGTCCATGCCCATCGCTTTTAGCTCATCTGCAAGAACATCGATCAGCCCGCGCGAGGCCATGGCAAAAAAACGTGGCATTGAAAAACGACCTTCTCTTGAATTTAAGTTTCTTTATATTGAGGACCGCCGCCACCCTCAGGTGTCGTCCATTCAATATTGTCAGTTGGGCATTTGATATCACACGTTTTACAGTGGATGCAGTTCGTATAGTTCACCTGGAGACGAAGCTTGCTCTCGCCGCGTGCCGGGTCCGGAACCATTTCGTAAACAGCCGCAGGACAGAAAAACGTACAAGGCGAATTCTGTTTCGGACCACAAACATCTGCACACAGGTCGTAATTCTTTACGTTGAGATGATTTGGCGAATCTTCGTCATGCATCGTTCCCGTTAGGTAAACGCTGCTGAGTTTATCGAAAAACAAAACTCCGTCAGGTTTCGGTAGTTGGTTTTGCTCAAGAGCAAAAGGGCTTGGACCCCAAACTTCAACGGTGTCATCCGTTGTTTCAAAATCCTTATGCTCAATCGGCATATTATCGAACAAGCCGCGACCGCCAGTCATTTCCTGAATGCCGAGTAAAGGCATGGAAGCAAAAATGCCTTTGCTGATTGTTTGATGGAAATTTCTCGTCTTCCACAATTCAGTTTTGATGTAGCTGTTGTTCACACGAGTTTCGTAAGCTTTAAGCGTTGCCGCCGTCGAATCTCCAGTCAGTATCGCATCGAGCGCCGTTTCTGCAGCCAGCATTCCCGATTTCATTCCGAGATGAATGCCTTTAAGTTTTTTTACATCCACCATCGAAGCAGAGTCACCGACGACCATCATGCCATCGGCATATAACTTCGGCATCGAGTACCAACCGCCAGCAGGTAATGTCTTGCCACCATAGGCAATAACTTTTCCACCTTTGATCATGTTGTAGACAAACGGATGTGTCTTCAAACGCTGAAGTTCACGATGTGGATCCCACAATGGATCGCGCGTATCGAGATACCCGACCAACCCGATGATCACCTGATCATTCGGAATTGTGTAAATGAAAGTTCCGCCGATCGTTTTCTCGAGCGGAAATCCAAGCGTATGAATCACTTGGCCTGGAGTCACTGTGCCCGGCGGACACTGGATAATTTCTTTTACGCCTTCTTCATAGACGTCAGGATTTTTGCCTTGAAGGCCCAAGCGCTCAGCTACTTTTTTGAAAAGCGATCCCCGAGTTCCCTCAGCAAATATCGTAATTTTAGATTTTAACAAAAGCCCCGGTTCGAAATTCGCTTTTGGATTGCCGTTTTTGTCGCGGCCCTTATCGCCCGTGCGTACGCCCACAACGCGGTTACCTTCATACAATGCTTCAACTGCCGCAAAACCCGAGAATATATTAATTCCCTTAGCCTCACACTGTTGACCCATCCAACGATTTACTTTTGAAAGTGAAACGATAAAGTTGCCATGATTTTTAAATGGCGGTGGCGTGATCGGTGCTTTTACTTTGTAATCGCGGCCCAAATAATAAACCGCATCTTCTTTTACTTCCGACTCAATCGGACAACCGAGCTCACGATAATTTGGAATCATTTCCGCGAGTGCGCGCGGATTTAAAACCGCACCCGACATTGCATGTGCACCAATTTCAGAAGCCTTATCAATGACCGCAATCATCTGCTCTGGAATTTGCGCGCCCTGCTTGCGCCCTTCGGAAATGTCTTTGTTATGTTGTTCGATCAAGGAGCTAAGATGATACGCAGCCGAGAGACCCGCACAGCCGCCACCAACGATAAGAACATCGAGTTCCATTTCTTCGCGCTGAATTTCTTCGGTCATCGTGCTGCTCCTTTAGAACACACGTAACCTAGCTAAACCCCTAGCAAATGACAAGGAAATGAGAATTGGTAAGGCTTACTCTTCACCGCTGGCTTTGATCACCGGCACTTGCCCATCGCTGTAGCGCTGAGGCTGGGGCAGATTTGCTTGAACTTGTAGATCTTGTTCATCTTGGCCGCCTGAATACAAACGGAACTTCGCTTTTTGTGCAACAGGAGTCATATCTTTTTTATCAAGAGCAGCTGGATCACGATCTGCTTCTTGTACAACAACATCCTCAGGAAGTTCTTCTTGAGCGAAACTCACGAGCGGCACGAACACTATGCCAACAAAAATTAAAATGAGTTTTTTCATCTTGGGACCCCTCCTGATATTTGCGTCTATACGCGCCCGACTACAAGCGCCGGTGGGCCTTCATCGGAATCTGCCTTCTCACTGACTCTAACCGTTCGGCCTTGAGATTCACAACTAGAGCTTGCGGCTTAACAGCGTCCGTCACTTCCGCGATAATTTCACCCCATGGCTCCACTACAAGCGAATGGCCATAAGTCGAGCGCGAGCTTCCAGCACGGCCCTTGTGGACGCCACCTTGAGCTGCCGCCACCACAAATGCCTGTGACTCAATTGCACGCGCCCGAAGCAGCACGTGCCAATGTGCGCGGCCCGTCTCAACTAAAAATGCAGCAGGCACCAATACAACATCGACACCTTGGCGCGCATAACGATTAAAAAGTTCCGAGAAGCGCAGGTCGTAACAAATGCTCGAGCCGAATTGCCAACCTTTAACTGAAAACACAGACGTGTCAGTTCCCGGCGCAAAAACATCAGATTCCCGCTGCGGCTTTACACCCTCAACATCGACATCGAAGAGATGAATTTTTTTGTAAACAACTTCGACCGCGCCGCTCGCACCAAGAAGCAAACTCGCATTGTAGAGCCGGCCGTTTTCTTCGAGCGGAACAGAACCCAAATGCATAGGAATTCCATTTTGCTTCGCCCAGCTAGACAATTTCTGAATGGATGGATCATCAACCTTCAAGCGTGGCGGCTGCTCCCCACCCTCAACTCGCAAGTACAAACAATTCTCAGGAAAACAAACGAGGTCGACATCATCTGAAATATCGTTCAATAGCCCAAGCATCGCTTGAACATTTGCGAGAACATCATCTGAGGATGTCAGTTGGCAAACAGCGAGATTAAACTCAAGGGCTCTATTCATTTTTAAGGAATTACTGAGCTGAGACAGCGTTGCTGTAAGAGATCGAAGCATTGCCAACGCTCTTACAGTTCCACTCGCTTGAAGCGAGGTTGTCTTGAATGTTTTGAAGAATCGTTTTGCAATCGTTCATCGAACGGCTTTGTCCAACAACTTCATCCAAACCAGTTTTTGAGTAAGTCACACGGCAGTTTGCTGTCGCCGTATTTTCTGGAGTGATGCGGATCGTACGCACAACTTTTTGATTGTTCTTGCAGAGAACGTATTTAAGAGGTTTTTGATCAGCCGCGTGGACCATCGAAGTTCCACAAACCAGGGCAAATGCTGCTAATGCTAATTTCATCGCGATAAACCTCACTATGTGTGTAGTTAGAATCTACCTTATCGTGAGAGCCAATACAACGCAGCATGGCGGGTTTCGGGCTGGATCCCAAAAATAAAAAGCCAGGCAGAACCTGGCTTTCAAAAGTCTGAATTTTTTATACGTATTAAGCGGTCTTGGACTTCGCCGACTTATTAGCTGCCTTCTTTTTTGGAGCTGCAGCAGCCGCCTCGATCAACTTCACGTTCGAGTAGTGAAGGAGGCCTTCACGCTTCGTCATGCCGTCTGTAGTCGAATAGTGCGTTTGCATACGCACGCCTTGAACGCGAATCATCATGCGTTCTTTTTTGATTTCAAGAACGGTTCCGCGCTTACCTTTATCGGCACCCGAAGTGATTTCGACAGTCGCGCCTTTTTTGATTTTTAGCTTAATCATTTCGTTGCTCCCTTAGCCGTCGTCTTTGCGCCAGTCTTTGCGCCAGTCTTTGCGCCAGACTTCATCTTATTGCGAATACGAGAGCGAACCGCGAGAGCGCGTTTCGAAAGCCCGGCATCGTCTTGATTGAGAATGTATTTATCAAGGCCACCCATGTGCTCCATATCGCGGATCGCGCTAGCAGCAACACGTAACGTAACCATCTGGCCGAGAGTACGGCTGAAAATACGCTTCTTTTGAATGTTAGGTTGAGCCGTCGACTTCGTTTTGATGTTCGAGTGGCTAACCAAATTTTTAACTACCGGGCCTTTGCCGGTAAGTTCACAACGTGGCATGGATCCTCCCTGCCGCTTAAGTCTGAAAAACAGAACCATAACCTATAGTTGAAAAAGACGCTTGTTGGCAATCGAAATTTGGCGTATATCTTTTCCCTCTAATTCAAGGCCATATCCAAAGTATGCCCTTGCCCAGATGATCTGGGCTGTCTTGAATAATGTTCGTTTTGAACGAAGGACACTGGTAATGAAAAAACAAGTTCGCTCGAAATATCGCCCTGAATTCCCTGGTGAATATAACTTTGATTATAAAGACCCACAGACCCTAAGCCGCTTCATTAGCGAAGGCGGAAAAATCACTCCGTCACGCATTAGCAAGCTTAGCTTGGCTCAACAGAAGAACGTGACGGCTGCAGTTAAAAAGGCCCGTAACCTAGCGATGCTTCCTTTAGGAGCTGAGGCTTATGACTTTTACGAGCGCCCAGAGGCGATCTCGCCAAAGCCATTCACACTCGA
>JANOUF010000061.1:0-3004 GCA_031416685.1 Bdellovibrionales bacterium | reverse complement strand
CGCACTCGCTAGCGGCACGCAATTTCTTCGAAGGCGAACGTCAAGCTTGGCAAAAAATAATCGAGGTCGCTCAATCCACCTCGCTCACACCGCAAGACAAAGCAGATCAACTTAGGTCTCTTCTCGCACAAAACAAAAACTACGAAGCCACAATCCGCGACTTCAAAGACGCCTCCAGCATAACTGGCGCAAAGTTCGATTTCGAACTATCTCAACTCGGCCTCCGTGAAGTGATCACAAATGACTTCATCACCAAACACGACCTCATCCAAAAATTCCCGAAATGGAAAAACCTCCTCGAGAACCCAGCAACCGAAATTCCAAAGGCCCTCGACGCCGGCAACATCCAAGAACTCGCGTCAATCTTTAATCTCACTAGTGATAGCGAACTCGAGAAAATCACCGGGAACGAAATTGCGAAACCGCCAATGACTCTTGCGAAAAAAGCATTGTTAAAATCAATGATCGGTAAAAAAGAAGACCTAAACACCCTCGACAATCATCGCTATCGGGCACTCGTCTCATCTGTTTTTTCACAGCTCGATCCGGTCGCGCACATGGACCTCTTCTTACAAATGCTCGAAGCGAAATGGCCGACGCCTGAATTCATGCAGGCTGCATTTAGAAATCAAAGGGATCTTAAACTTGCTCCTCTAGCGAAAGCGGCAATCGGAAACAACGCGACCTATGAAATGGTGAAAAATTATTTGTCACAAGATCTCGGCTCCGGCCAGAAGGAGCTCATTCGCTATGTACTCAAACACGGCGACACGCACTCAACGCTCGCAATTTGGGAACATGTACTCGCAAGTCCGCACGGCCTTGAGATGAAAGACATAATGTTGGAAGTCCTCGAGAGAGCGAGAAACTCTCGCGAACTAAGCGGGCGGCTATTTACTTCGTGGTGGCTGAGCAATTTCAAACATTCAGTTCCTCTTGAAAAGCTAAACATCGAACAAAAGATCCGCTTCTACCGAAACTTTCTAGAACTGGTTCGCGGAAGCGAGTTGAATAAAAACACCAAACTACTAAAAGAAACGATTCGCAAATCCTGCGGCTCAAGATGGATGATCAAAGGCGACCCTTTTGCGATTATCCATGACGCCGTCGACATTGCAGACGATAAAGTTCGCGTTGCGAAACTTCGCGAGATCGATGGGAAGGGCGCTCCGAGCTCCGCGACAGCGCCTCAAGAACACGCGCCCCGCCGCTCAGCAAACAAGTGTCAGGTGAACTTTGGGATTTAAGCAAAAACACATTATTAAACCCATCCTATTCGCGCTCATCGTAGTCGGCGTCAGCTACATCGACATCTGCTTGCCACTAAATGGCATTCCACAAAACACCGCTCACGCACGATCAACGGCACCATCCCCAATCTATAACTGGGGCTACTACACCTCGCAAAAAACCAACTACACCAAATTTGAAAAAGAAATCCAGCCCTGGGCAAACGACAACATCAAAAATGCCGTCATCCCCGCATATCTCCCTATGGCATGCACGATAAACTTCGTGTCTTCTGACGGACATTTCCTCACCGCAAGACACTGCGTAGAACAATGCCTACTCGATAAAGGCCTCATAAAAAAATCGATCATCCCAAAACTTCGCGTACCCGAAATGCAAATCACAAACCCCGGTGAAAACGAACCTACCGACGAACCAAAATACAAAGTGATCAGCTACAGCGACCAAGATCTTTATTCGCACCCGCTCATTTTTAACAAAAAAATCTCATGCCCAATCGAAGTGCGAGAAACCTTCGGCGTCAAAGCGACTTCCGCGACAATCGCGTATCTCCCTCAAGGCGGATGGCTCGGCCGAGACACCCAAACTGAATTCTCATTCAACTACCCTCAAGCTTACAAAAAACTTTTAAACCAAAACTACGATGCACCAAGTGACTTCGTCGTCATGAAACTGGGCGGAACCCGAAACTCAATTGCCTGCCTAAAACTTGCCGACCGCTGGCCAAAAATAAAAGAGACTCTCAACAACCGCGCATTCCCATTTAACATCGGTGGAGTTGGCAGCAGCGGCATCGCACTTAAATACGGAATGATCCCAATTAAACCGACGGCAAGTTACCTCTGGCAGAGATTTCCTTCCGTTTCTGAAGACATCTTTGTATTACCAAAAACTTTTATTGCCACCACCGCAGGCCACCCCGGCACCAGCGGCTCAGCAGTACTTAGCACTGCCGACGAAATTCTCGGAATCCACCACGGCATGGTCGCCAACTACATTAGCCAGAGCCATCGCCCATCCCCGCCGGGCTTCCTCGCAGTCGTTGCCGCAAAAGCAATTCGCGATCAAATCATCAGCGACGTCGGCCAAGACGGATTAAACGAAATGTTTTCTTGTGATCGTTAGAAGTTAACGCGCTCACGTTGAAAATCTGTCCCGGGACAGATTTTCGTAGCGCATGCGTCGTTAAGTCAGCATCATCCCCGGCGCCGCGAGCGACGCCCCCCTTCGTAACAACCGCCACAATCACTATCCCACAACCCTTGCACTACAAACCCGCGTGATTATGAACATGCAAAAACGCACTTTTAAACCCGTCGTATTCGCGCTTATCCCACTAAGCGTAAGTCCCATCGACATCTGTCTGCCATTTAACGGCATCCATTTACGAGGAAGAAAAATATGAACACGAACATTCCCCGACTTAGAAAAATCGCTGTGATAACCGCACTCGTGCTCTCGTCGTATACCGCGCAAGCGGGCCCACTCACCGACAACATTCCTTACCCGTTTCATGCCGTGCAAGCGAACGGTCAAAATGAAGTTATGATCATCGACGACAGCATGACCGCATTTGCACTTCGTATCGCGATGATTCGTCGGGCGAAAAAATCAATCGAAGTTGAATACTTCATTTACGCCACCGACACCTCTTGCAAGATTTTCACAAAAGAGCTGATCGAAGCCGCAAAACGTGGCGTTAAAGTTCGCATGCTCATCGACCAATCTCTACCAACTTTTGAATTTAATGAAT
>JANOUF010000060.1:0-4953 GCA_031416685.1 Bdellovibrionales bacterium | reverse complement strand
GATGAAACCATCAAACCAAAAGCATAAACCTGCAAGACACCAGCTACGATGATCGCGTCTTGCAAAGTGAATTTGTTCCCCATGAACAGGACTTCGGTAATGGGTTGCGCAAGCAAGAACATCCCAACGGCTGCAGGCATTGAGACAAACAAGATCAAGCGTAAATAATGGTTGATCGTATCAGCCATCGCCTCACGGTCATTTGCCGCATGGAAACGAGAAAGTGTTGGCAAAAGTGCTGAGCCAACACTCACTACAAACATCGACAACGGCAATTCAAGGACTCGATCTGCAAAATAAAGTGCGCTGTGCGAACCTCTAGGAAGCGTCGATGCAAAATGAAGATTCACGATTTGCGTAACCTGCATGATGCTCATGCCGAACATGCTCGGTAAAATCGCTCTCATCACTTTGCGAACTTCCGGCGTATACCATTTCAAAGTCGGCCGTGGAAAATATCCAGCCTTTATCACTGGCGGAATAAGGAGACCCATTTGCAGCACACCACCGACCATCACTGCCCACGCAAGAACCTCTTCGGGTTGTGCCCAACGATGCGAAAACAGTGCGGCAGAGATCATTGCAATGTTGAGAAGACACGGCGCGAGTGCCGAGAGCGCAAACATTCGAAGCGAGTTGAGCACCGCCATAAAAAACGCGAACGCACTCATCAGTGCCAGAAAGCCGAACATGATTCGGCTCAACTTTATAGTAATCTCGAGTTTTCCAGCGATCGCTCGAAACTCTTCGCCACTTAAAATTAAGCGGAGCAAATCGTCCATGAACAAGATGCCCAGCAAACTCAACATCAACGAGATCGTCATGAGAATCGCAAAGACCGCGTTCACTAATCGATGAGCTTCGTCTTTGCGATTACCTTGAAGGAGGCCTACGAAAACGGGAATAAAACTGATCGATAACGATCCTTCCCCCAAAAGACGGCGGAAAAGATTGGGAAGGCGAAAGGCGATGATGAAAGCATCCCGGATATCTTCGGTAAAATAACGGGCCGTCATCATGTCGCGGATAAGCCCTAAAATTCGGCTTAAGAAGGTACCGGATGCGAAAATTATCGCGGAAATAGCGACCGCCCCACGGTCCTTTTGGCTTTGTGTTTGAACTGGCGCCTGAGGGGGCACGATAGGTTCGGTCAAAAAGCCTTTTCCCTTCTATTAGTTAGGCTCGACTCTGCTGCGCATAAGCAGCAGGCGAGCGCCACGCGCGAGGCGAGCCTAACTTAGCCCAGCTCGCCCAACAAAAAAGCCACTCACCCTTGCCAAGAGGCAGCGGACCATGGTAACCCTTCGCTTTCACGAGATTTTAAGTTAATCCGGAGGTCCGATCTTGGCAACTCATAAGTCAGCAGAAAAACGCGCCCGTCAGTCTGTAAAGCGTGCGGCTCGTAACTCTCAAACTCTTTCGTCAGTCCGTACAGCAGAAAAGAAACTGCGTGCAGCACTGGCTTCAGCTGAAACAAAATCTGCTCAGGAACTTTTAGTCGAGTTCTCAAGCCGTATTCAAAAAGCTGTTAACAAAGGCCGCGTTCACTACTCAAACGCAGAACGCAAAATCAGCCGTCTCTCGTCACAAGTTCACAGTCTTGTTACGGGTAAGCTAACGACGAACCAAGCTCGTCAAGCTAGCAAGCGTACATAGTCCTTAAATTAGAAATTAAAGAAACTGCTGGCTTGCCCCAGCGGTTCACAAAAAAAGCAGAGCACAAGCTCTGCTTTTTTTTGGGCCTATCGCTTTTTAGCAGCGATCATTATTTCAAGCTGTTGATCGATTTCGGCTTCTTCCTGCGTTTTCGCAGCGACATAATTCCGAATGATCCGTTTTTTCATAAGTGGAAGATTGAGAAACTGCAGACCAAATGCCGCTGGTCCACCCGGGTTAGTTGGCTTTCTTCGGTATAACACTTCGGCGCGCGCTACTGCGTGACCACCATCGGGGAGCAAAACTGTAACGACGATCAAATCTTTGAGTGCAAGTTCGTATTCACTTAAGATGAGCAATCCGCCTTCGCTAATTTGCGCCGCTTCACCAACCGTGTACTCACCTTGCACGAGCAATCCGATCGGACGTTGAAACGTACGACGTGGACTGCGTCTTGAATCGGTGACTGAACTAGTTAAATTGGTATTCACGAAATGCCTCGCTCTTATGAGGCTTATCGGAGTTTTTCAGCAGAACTTTTAGGCAGGACTAAGGTGCGGCTACTGGCAAGTCTGTATAATTAGATTTTCGAGCCAGATGGGATGCGAAACTTGGGAAGATTTCAGAGCGCGATCGGTTTCCAGTAAGGCACGGAAGGTGCGTTCAATTTTGGTTTTATTCCAATGGCGACTTTGCTCAACGTACGCTTTCAGAAAAAATGGCGACACACCCGCGTGCTGACTTAAGCGTTGGCCTGACAACCCTTGTTTCAAGCCATCATTAACCAACTGCAAAATCCTCACGTGCCTGGAAACTAACGCGAGAACGCCGACTTCATTTTGTCCATGCTCAATGAGATTTGCGAGATTTGAAAGTGCTCGTCCGCGGTCGTTGCTGCCAATTGCGTCGGTAAGTTCAAAGACGCTATCAACTCGCACCCGCGAAACAACTTTCGTCACATCATCAGCGGTGATGACATTCGAATCGCCAAGATACTGGCCGAGCTTTAAAAGCTCCGAGTGAATGTCAGTTAAGTTACTGCCAACTAATTGATGCAAAACAGTCACTGCATCGTTTTCAATTTTTAATTTCAATCTCTTTGCGATCGTGCGAATCCAATCGGGAATTTGATTGTCGTAGGGTCGTTTGAACTCAACCACAACACCCGTTTCAAGAATGCGCTTAATATGTTTTTTTCGTTTATCGACTTTTGAAGCCGTGCAAATGAAAACACAACTCTCAACCGGATTTTCAATGACCGGCATGAGTTGTTCCCACTCCTTATCACTCAGGTCTTGCGCTTCTTTCAAAACAACGACCCGTGTTTCCGCCATCATCGGAAACGTTTCGACCGCATCGCGAATGGCAATTGGATCCGCGTCATCGCCATAGAACGAAGTGTAATTAAAATCGCGAAGACCTTCGCCAAGCCCAAGTTCGGTCACACGTAAAACAGCATCATCGATCAAAAACGCTTCTTCTCCATAGAAAAAATAGAGCGGGTAAATTTCTTCGCGCTTGATCGTGTCTTCAAGTGATTGCGGAGTCCAACTCACCAGTAGTTCTCCACGAGACGATCGTGGGCCTCAGCCATCAAGTCTTTTGCGATTTCGGCAATCGTTTGATAGCGAGCGCTGTGATTATAGGTCGCATTGGCTGAGTTAATGACGTCGCTCGTGACGATCGGAGCTGCATAAACGCGCTCGGATTGGAAATTGTTCGACCACAAAACAGCTTGGTCGGAGTTTCGCCTTAAAGTCAGCTTCGTTGTCACATAAACCCGATACGTTGTCGTTAACACTGTGTTTGATGGAAGCGTACGCTGAGCACTCAAGGGGTCTGCTGTAGGGTCATGCTTAATTTGCGATTCATGTGCGTAGCTGATTTTTTCAACTACACCCTCAAGTGTCGCTTGTGACGCTTCTTTGTCGGTCACTTTCGCAACTTTCGAGCGGCTCAGTTCGCGAATCATCGCATTCGTAAACTCAACTTCAGTTCCCGTTTCTGGAGTCATGTTTTTGAAAACGGGCACGGCCACTAACGTGTAGCCGCCTGACATACCGCGGCCACGAAAGCCCGCTTGGTAAGTCGCACATGACGTTATTAATGACGTCGTCAATGCTGTTAGTAGAAGCAAAATGCTCGAGTAAGTCTTCATTGCGGTTGGACGATATCCCCCTTGTGACACAAATTCAAGGCTGGTAGAACGACCAAACATGACAAGCGACACACCACACACTTACACGTTGATGACGCCAGGCCCGGTGCCCGTTCCACAGAAGGTTCTAGAGATTCTCTCTGAACCGATGGAGCATCACCGAACCCCAGAGTTTCAAAGCTTGCTTAAGCGTGTTCTCACAAAACTTCCAAAAGTTTTCGCTACATCTCAACCTGCTTTCATTCATACCTCCACCGGAAGTGGCGGAATGGAATCGGCACTGGTTAATGTTTTATCTCCGGGCGACGAAGTGCTTTCACTTATTACGGGCAAGTTCGGTGAGCGTTGGGCCAAAATGGCGGAGGCTTACGGAGCAAACGTCACCCGCCTCGTGACTGAAGCCGGTCACGCAGTCACTCCCGCGCAAGTCACAGAAGCGTTCCGAAAAAATTCGAATTTTAAAATCGTTCTCTGCCAAGCTTGTGAAACAAGTTCGGCGGTACTAAATCCGATCAAAGAAATCGCAGCACTCACGAGGAAGACTCAAGCGCTCCTATTAGTAGATGGAATTACAGCTCTTGGAGCATTTCCAATGCCCATGGACGATTGGGGAATTGACTGTATTGTTGGCGGCTCACAAAAAGCCTTCATGCTGCCAACGGGTCTAAGCTTCATTAGTTTTTCAAGTCGCGCGTGGGAGAGAATTGAAACTGCAAAATGTCCGCGCTTTTATTTCGACATTCGCAAAGAGCGCAAAGCAAACCAAGGTGGAGAAACTCTCTTTAGCTCCTCGGTGCCGATGATTAAAGCTCTTGATTTTGTACTTTCTGAGATCGAAAAAAATGGCATCGAAACTATTCAAGCACGCATTCAAAAATTAGCGCAAGCGACTCACCTTGCGGGCAACGAACTGGGACTTTCTTCGTTTTCAAAAAATCCAAGCCCTACTGTCACCGCACTCCTCGTTCCAAGCGGAATCGATGGCGTGAAATTGAGAAACGAAATGGAAAGCGTTCATCATGTTGTCATCATGGGCGGACAAGACGAGCTTAAAGGCAAAATCATTCGCATCGGCCATATGGGTGCAATCGAGGATAAAGACATGGTTCTCACTATTCAGGCTCTCGGTGAAACATTGA
>JANOUF010000059.1:0-2283 GCA_031416685.1 Bdellovibrionales bacterium | reverse complement strand
CACCAGTATTTGAGCAAGTGGTTCTACGTGTGCGTCCGTGAGATGTCGATGTTGGCGGATTTTCGTCCAGATCCGCAATGGATTCGCTCTCGTTTGCGTGGGCAACTTACAGTTGCAGAGATTGAACTTGCACTTAAGTTTTTAGTTGAGCGCGGTTTTCTGCAGGAAGCGGATGGACAACTTAAAGTTATTGAAAAAAATTTGGATTGCCGTGAAGGAGCATTTAAAATCTCTCTCGGTAAATTCCATTCAGACATGCTTCAGTTTGCGCAGCAATCCATTGCCGAAGTACCGCGGGCCAAGCGTAGCCTGCTTTGTCATACGGCTGCGATTAGAGAAGAAGATTTTCCGGCAGTGCAGGGGATACTAGAAGAGGCTCTGCAAAAAATTGAGCGTTTCTGTTCAAAGGCAGTTGCGCCTGATTCGATATATCACGTTGAGTTTGCTGCTTTCCCGATGACTAAAATCGAGGAAGAAGTATCTCAGCAGGAGAATTCGTTATGAACTCATTTAAAATAAAATTAAAAATATTGTTAGTGGTAGTGGTCACGATTCCGCTGTTGACGGGTTGCCCATTGCACGAGGGCACCACCGGTGGAAATCCGATTCAGGTGGCAACTGGATTTGTGGTGACGGGTTCCTCCCAGGCGGCAACTGTCGCGGCTACTTGGTTTGAGCGCGCTTTCGATTTTATTTTTCCAAGGGCAGTAGCGCTTCCTCCGCCCATTATGCGGGACGCTTCGGGGAGAATAGTTCTTTTGAATAAAGCTTGGATCAGCTTTGTGGACGTTGAGTTTAAAGCTGATGAGGCGGTTGGCTCAGGTGAAACTCCTGGCGCGGATGTAACCTTTGTTGGGCCGTTTCACGTTAATTTGTTAGACCCGAACCCTAATTCCTTGGATGTAGCAAATCTCAACTTCAGCTTTTATCGTCGGGTACAGGCGAGCCTCTATAAGCAAGGACCTATTCCGGCGGATGCGCCGCCAGAGATGCTCGGGCACAGTATTTATCTAGAGGGCAGAATCAACGGTATGCTTTTTTCTTTTCGCTCGGAGGAATCAAATGCTTTCGTGGTGGCGGGCCCAAATCAGATTCTACCTTCTCCTTCTAGCGACCTTCTGTTGAGTTTTTATTTTGCGAATCTATTTAGAAAGATCGACCTTTCAAGCATCACTGCGCCGACCATAATTGCTGGCTACAATAAAATCCCTGCGATCGATCCTTGCCCGGCTATTAAGCCAGGAGCAAGTGATCTGTATGAGTGCTTCAGCGTAGGGCTACAAACAGAAACAAACCTCGGGAATGACGAGAACGGAAACGCGGAACTTGATGGACACGAGCCGAGTGTTGATTGAAAATGAGTGACGTTTTAAGTTCAGTGAATTCATTCCGCATTGAACCAAAGTGAAACGCTTTTGAGATTAAGTTTGATTGGGCAGGTTGATACAACCTACGAACTCCGCCGGAGGCAGACCGCTCGCAACGTAAATGTAAGGCGTTTTTCGAAGATGATTGCGATCTACCGAAAAATTATTGGTGCGGCACTAAGCCGCAGTAATCGCACTTACGCAGCTCGGGTCTTAAACTGGATTTTAGCGTAAACACCAATGGCGCCCAAAATTCGCAGCATAAGGTCAGTTGAGATGTCCTTGGAGTTACGGTTCATAAGAGCCGTAATCCGTGTTCTTGAGGTTTGGGCGAGTCGAGCTACTTCGGCGTGAGTAAGTGATTTCTTTTTTACGACCTCGATGATTTTGTCGTTCAAGTCGCTGCGAACTTCGATCTCAACACCGTCTGCTGGTTTAAGACCAAGAGATTCAGCCAACTCAGAGGCACTACGTGTGATGGTTACTTTAGACTTCTTCATTCAACAACTCCTTAAGTCGTTTCTGACCTAGTTCAATTTCGTGCTTGGGCGTTTTCTGTGTCTTCTTTTGGAAGGCATGAAACACCAGCACCTTATTATGAAACCTTGCATAGTAGAAAACTCGGTAAGCACCGGACCTATCTTTGATCCGAAGCTCTTCAGCACCTTTGCCAACAGAAGGCATTGGTTTTGAGAGCGGCATCGCAAGACTGTGACCTTTTTGAAGGTCAAAGATCGCTTTACCAAGCTCACGCCGAACATCCTCCGGGAACTCTTGTAAGACTAGACGAGCTTTAGGATGAAAGTGCGCTGGCTTCACTTTTATAGTGTCTCAGATCTGGGACCTTTGGTCAAGGTAATTTTCAACATAAGGGCGGGTTTTAAAGCGAAAAAATGGCGATCCCGGCTCGACTCGA
>JANOUF010000058.1:0-14541 GCA_031416685.1 Bdellovibrionales bacterium | reverse complement strand
GCGCTGGCATAACTGCAATACGAATATCAGCCGTTTCCGGAAGCTCGCGTATAAACGCGCCAATGTTATTTGCGATCGTTTTCTTTTCTTCTTTCATTGATGCGCTGGAATCGACAACAAAGAGTAGGTCAACTTTGTTTGTCAGCTGTCCACGTGGTTGGCGATACGTTGCCTCAGCACATTGCCCATCAGGCAATGAAGAAGACGAACCACCAGGTGCGGGCGGAAGTTCGCAGCCATCTTTCTTGTCATGATGGCCGTTCTTACCTTTCATTGAGGCAGAAAGTGTAGCAACACTTTCTTGGGTCGCCTGACCCGAAGAACTTTGAGATTTACAACCGACTAACGCTGCAACCGCAATTGTAACTGCGGTGACCTTTATATAGGGTCTCATAAAGCACCTCGCTCGAATAAACGAACAATATAGGGAGGGCACTAAATGTGCCCGCGCCTTTTCACGAATGTGTTTTTTATCCCGCTCGCAAGGTACATGCAGCTAGTAAGAACGGATGCTACTTTCGTAGCGATGTCTTTATCGTATGCCGATTGAGAGCACTTTAAAACATTTGGATGAATTAACTTTGTGAGCGAAAGCGAATGTAAACCGAAGTGTCGAACCCGTTCACAGTACGAGAGTCGAGCTAAACCACACCAGGGACCCATGCGATTTTCTCAATGCGATACGCGTCTTAAAACTATAAAATTGCGCGTTCGACAGCTTTCTTCCAGATCTCAAGACGTTGCGTTCGTTCAGCATTTGCAACTTTCGGCGTAAATAACTTCTCCACTTTCCAAACCTTTTTGATGTCGGATAAGTCCGACCAAACTCCCGCTCCAAGGCCCGCCAAGTAGGCTGCCCCAGCGACAGTCGTCTCTATCATCTGCGGTCGAACGACATCCGACCCAAGATAATCGCTTTGAATTTGCATTAAAAAATTATTTGCCGAAGCACCACCATCAACACGCACTGATTTTAGCTTTTGATTGAGATCCTTTTGCATTGCTAACAAGATCTCCGTGTTCTGAAGTGCCATAGCGTCCAAAGTTGCTCTCGCGATATGCCCCTTTGTGGAGCCTCTAGTTAGCCCCGAAATTAGACCGCGGGCTTCAGGCTTCCAATGAGGCGCACCAAGGCCAGTGAGTGCAGGAACAAACTCAACACCTTCAGCTGACTTTACGGATTTCGCGAGCTTCTCGATATCGCTGGATTTTTTTATGAAGCCGAATTGATCGCGCAAGAACTGAACGGCCGCACCGCAAATGAAAGCCCCACCCTCGAGCGCGTAAATCGTTTCCGCTTTTCCTTTTAGCTTCCAAGCGGCTGTTGTAAGCAGGCCTGCTTGGCTTGAAACCGCAGTTGTTCCGGTATTCATCAATAGAAAACTTCCGGTACCGAAAGTACATTTGCTTTCGCCCGCCTCAAAACATGTCTGACCAAAAAGTGCAGCTTGTTGATCTCCCGCGACGCCGCGAATTGGAATTCCATCGGGCAGACTTTTAAGTCCCTTTGTAAAACCAAATTCCCCGTTACTTTCGATAATCTGCGGCAGAATTTTTTCTGGAATGGCGAAGAGCTCGAGTAGCTCTTGATCCCACTTTCCCGAATGCAAGTTCATCAGCTGAGTGCGCGACGCATTTGAAATATCGGTCTTATGCGAAAGTCCTCCCGTCAGACGCCAAACCAAGTACGCATCAATAGTGCCCGCAACGACAGAACCGTTTTCCATCTTGGCTTTTAAGCCATTCACATTTCGCGAAAGCCAATTTAATTTGCTCGCAGAAAAGTACGGATCAATTACGAGTCCGGTTTTTCGCTTCAGCATTTCTTCATGCCCACTCGTTTTTAAATTTTCACAAAACTCTGTCGTTCGCCGGTCTTGCCATACTATTGCGTTGTGAACGGCCTTGCTGGTCTTTCGATCCCAGACCACAACCGTTTCACGTTGGTTTGTGATTCCAATCGCCTCAATCTGTTGTGGTTGAATTCGTGATTTCTTTAAGCACGCGGCAATCATATCCGTGACACTTTTCCAAATGTCATCTGGCCGATGCTCGACCCAGCCTGGTTTCGGATAAATTTGTTTATACTCAGTGTTGGTCTTTGCCTGGATCTTGCCTTTCGAATCAACGACGGCGACAGTAGTTCCAGTAGTTCCTTGGTCAATGGCGAGAACGTAAACAGCTTTTGCCATCTTGATTGAGCTCCCTTTGTGTTTTTAAGAGATGAGTTCCTAGAATGAAGAACTTTTTCAAAAACCCCAACGAAAAAATTTTCGGCCTGAAGGACATGGACACAGACCAGCTCCTGTATCGCGTGATGCCACGCTTCTTCATGGAAATCATGCGCAAATACTTTCAGCTCGAGGTCGAGGGTGTCGAAAATCTACCGCGACGCGGAGCCGCGATCATTGCTCCCAACCATTCTGGGTTCTCTGGGTTCGATGCCATGGTGCTGACCCATGAAATTCATCGAGCGAGCGGTCGAGTGCCACGAGTACTCATGCATCATTTATGGTTTCTATCAAAAGCAACGGCTCTTCCCGCAATGAAGCTTGGTTTTATTGAAGCAAACATGAGCAACGGACGAAAGCAGCTTAAAAAGAAAAACGTGGTCGTCGTTTTTCCAGAAGGTGAAAACGGAAATTTCAAACCGAGCTCAAAACGCTATCGCTTGCAAGAGTTCAAACGCGGATTTTTACGAATGGCCATCATGGAGCAAGTGCCGATCATTCCGACACTCGTCATCGGAGCCGAGGAAACTCATATCAATCTCACGCAATTGCGGTTTACAAAATACCTGCGCGGCCTTGTACTTCCACTGCCACTCAATATCATCCCGCTCCCAGCGAAGTGGAAAATTATTTTCCTAAAGCCGATTCATCTTCCCTACAAGCCCGAAGCGGCCGACGATGCTGAATTGATCGATGAACTCGCCGAAGACATTCGCGAACAGATGCAAAAACGCTTGAGCGAAGAAGTTGCAAAACGTGAAAGGATTTTTACGAAGCGGAAGTCGAAAAACGATTAGTCGATTCCGTCGGTTTTATCTTTGCCGATCGCATTAATCAGAGCATTCCATTTTTGAATGACGAAACCAGGTGAATTTTCGTCGCGACTGACCATAGTTTTGCTAATCAGCAAAGCAAGCGTAAGAACGACAATCAATATTAAGACATACTCGACCACAATTTGACCGCGCTCATTACGACCGCTAAGGTGGTTATGTGGATTCCGAAACGCCCGACAATTCTTCACAAGGTCCTCGAGTCAATCAAGCCGTGGTGGATGAAAAAGCCCGCCGGTTTGAAAAAAGCATCCAACTTAAAAAACTTGGATGGCCGGCAAAGCTTGGTCTCATCGCCGCAGCCATTGCCTTCGTAGCGATTGGCTACGTTAAGTCTAGTTTGTGGCAGAAGGAAGACTTAGCAAAGGCCAGTTCCGACATGGACACCGAGTCCATCAAGGAACGCGAACCTGCAGGTGAATTCGATCTGATCGACGAAGCAGGAAAGAAAATCGCCTTCAATCAGTACCGCGGCAAAGTTGTGCTTTTGACGTTCTGGGCGAGCTGGTGCACGCCCTGCCTAGTCGAACTTCCCGCCTTCGCGCAAATCGAGAAAAAATTTGGCGAGCGTGGTTTCGCTGTTGTTCCTGTTAACGTCGATGAAGCAAATATCGGAAAAGATTTTGCGCGCGACCTTTGGAAAAAGAACTCATTCACGTTCGCGAGTTATTTTGATCCGACTCGGGAGTTAGCGGAGCGTTTTGAAATTGATATTCTACCGGGGAATTTTGTTATCGACCGACAAGGCCGCATCGTTCTGTCGAGCTTCGGTGCGACGGACTGGAACGACCCTGAGACGGTTGAGCTCATCGAAGCCCTCGTTAACGAAAAGTAATCCAGGCACTCTGACAATCAGACATTCGGACAATCAGACAGTCAGATCAGGAATCGGGCCCTCGGGGACCGACTGTCCGATTGTCTGAGTGTCGGAATGTCCGCCACTGCTTTTACGTTCTCCCTTTTTACTCCTTGTTTTGCATTCACTTAACGTGAAACGCAAACCAAGGAGTAAAAATGAAGAACTTCCGAACTCTTGAATTAGCTAAAGAACTTTATGCAGAATCTCGGCATCTCAAGTTAAGCCAACCAATCCGCGATCAGTTTGAACGAGCTGTTTTAAGTATTGCTTTAAATTTAGCTGAAGGCTCTGCAAAGCCATCCACAAAAGACCGCCATCGCTTTTATCACATTGCACTTGGCTCGCTTCGCGAGACCCAAGTCATACTTGAATTGATTGATCAAAAAGAGCTGGTCAAAAAAGCTGATGTGCTGGGAGCACATCTCTATAAATTAGTAAAAACAACTCAGAAGAGCTGAGGCTTAAGCCTCAGCGATTTTTACGATGCCGTCGAGCTCCGCGTACAATTCTTCAAGCTCCAACTCCTCAACCGGTCCTCTGACTCCAAGAACAAAATCTTGTCCTAGGCGGGTCTTCACGATCGCGCGGTCTGCTGCATAAGCGCCAGCGCCTTTATTGAGATCGCCCTCGCCGAAGGAGAGATCAAATGTTTCTGAGGTTGGGTAGAGCATCACGAAAATATTGCGGGCGCGATCTTTGAAAATGCCGCGAGCATTTTTGCGCGCATCTTGAAAACGTTCTTGGAGATTGAAGTAGATTTTCAGGGCTTGAGGCTCCTGATACTGAGCAAAGTAGATTCGAATTGGGCCGTCGAAAATCGCCGCATTAAATGCGGGCGAAAAATATTTCGACTGAGTAACGTAGGTAGTTGTTTCTCTCATCCTTGAATCCCTTCGCAACCACGTCCATGAAGGTCCGCCTCGTGCGGTGCACTCGCTTGCCGCTTCCGCGCGTCAATGTCGGACCTTTCCTCAAGACTAGTAATCCCCGATTTTAAAATGCAAACCCTTTTTTAAATAAAAAGAGGCTTTCCTTCTCGCCAGACGCTATGAGCGTTCTGATCGCCCACGGAGTAAAACAATTCGGTCCAGTCGGATTCGAAAACCGCGAGATCAGCCAACTTCCCTGGTTCAACTGATCCCAATTTCTGTTCCAGCCCGAGGGCATGCGCGGAACCGATCGTGTAGGCAGCAAGAACTTCCGCCAAACTCATCTTCATTTCAAGGCGAGCGAGCACGCCGACAAGACTCAAGCTTTGCGTTGGCGAACTTCCAGGGTTGAAATCAGTCGCTAACGTAACTCTAGCGCCCGCATCGATCAAAGCACGAGCCGGCGGGTAATTACATTGAAGGTACATATCCGCTGCCGGCAGTAAAACACAACTCACCTCACTCGCCGCAAGAGCGCGAACGTCTTTTTCAGTAATTTCGATTAAATGTTCGGCTGACCTTGCCCCAAGTTCCACCGCTAATTGTGCTCCACCTGAGTGGCTCAATTGTTCCGCGTGAACGGCGAGGTCAAAACCCATTTCCTTTGCTCGACTGAGGTAGGTTCGTGCCAAATTCAGCTCGAAATAACCCTTTTCCACGAAGATATCCACGCGACAGGCAAACCCATTTTTGTGCAAGAGAGGCAAGTCCGTTCGAACGATTTTCTCGATGTATTCAGCCGCGCGCCCTTTATATTCCGTTGGAATTGCGTGCGGACCAAGATAAGTGCGCACCATTCTTGGACCCTTTACTTTTCCTGCGGCCTCAAGAATTTTCATTTCATCTTTAGTGCGAAGCCCATAACCACTTTTAGACTCAATCGTAGTTACACCTTGTCGAACGAATTTTTCAGCACGAACTTGAGCTGTCGCCACTAAATCTTTTAGCGAAGCGGCTCGAGTGGCTTTAACGGTCGCAACAATTCCGCCGCCCTTTTCCGCGATTTCTTGGTAACTTGCGCCTCGCATGCGCATTTCAAACTCGTCGTGTCGATTGCCCGCGAAGACTAAATGCGTGTGGCATTCGGTGAAGGCCGGAAGAACCGTTCTACCGCCGAGGTCGATCTTCTTTAACTTTGCGCCTCTGGGCACTAGACCTTTGGGCAGCTTTGCCTCGCGGCCAACCCAGAGAATTTCACCGCCGCGAACTAAAATTGCAGCTTTGCCGATGATGCCAAGATCATCTTGCACGACGAAACGAGCGCCTTTTTTTGCCGCTCCGCTCATAGTCAAAAGCGATGAAATATTATGAAACAAAGTGAGATTTGCCATGTCAAGCCACGACGCTAGCAGTTTCAGAGTTACCACGCAAACACCGAAGAGACTTCGATGAGCAAGCGGACTGAGAAAAAACCCGAGAAAAAGCCAGACAAAAAACCCTATATCGGTTGGCGAGAGTGGATATCGATCCCTGCCCTTAATATTCCGTGGATCAAAGCTAAAGTGGATTCGGGCGCAAAGACTTCATCCATTCATGCATTCTTGATCGAACCTTTCGTTGAGAACGGTGTACCCAAGGTTCGCTTCTTTGTTCATCCGATTCAGCGGCGTCCAGATATCCGCGTCGAGTGTGTTGCTGAAGTTGTCGACCACCGAGTGGTTTCCGATTCCGGTGGTCACCGCGAACGTCGCTACGTCGTCAAAGTTCCAGTGCGTGTCGGCAATCTCGAATATCCAGTAGAGATCACGCTGGCGAATCGGGACACAATGGTCTTTCGAATGCTTTTGGGCAGAAGCGCCATGCATCACTTCTTGCTGGACACAGAAAAGTCATTTGTACTCGGCAGGCCCAAAGCACCGAAGAAGCATTACAAGAAGACACTCAAAGGTAAAAAATGAAGATCGGAATTCTCTCTCGTAAACGCGATCTCTACTCCACTCGCCGCTTAATCGAAGCCTGCGAATCACGTGGACATAGTGGGCACGTGATCGATCCACTTCGTTGCTACATGAACATCGCTTCAGCTAACCCGACAATTCATTTTAAAGGCGAAGCACTCACCGGCTTCGATGCGATCATTCCACGAATCGGAGCCTCGGTTACTTTTTATGGAACTGCAGTTGTTCGACAGTTTGAGATGATGAATGTCTACACCGTAAATGAGTCGCAAGCGATTTCACGTTCACGCGATAAACTTCGGTCGCTCCAACTTCTTTCTCGCGCGGGTATTGGTCTTCCAGTCACTGGCTTTGCGCACTCGCCTGACGATAAAAGCGATTTGCTGGGCATGATCGGGCGCCCGCCGTTTATCATCAAACTCCTCGAGGGAACTCAAGGTAAAGGCGTGATCCTCGCTGAAACCGTGAAAGCTTGTGAGAGTGTTGTCGATGCATTCAGAAAATTAGATGCGTACTTGCTGCTCCAAGAATTCGTTGCCGAAGCTGATGGCGCGGATTTGCGCTGCTTCGTGGTCGGCGACAAAGTGATTGCGAGCATGCAACGAAAAGCAAAAGAGGGTGAGTTCCGATCAAACCTTCACAGAGGTGGCAAAGCGACTCTCGTGAAAATCACTCCAGCAGAACGATCGATCGCGGTTAGAGCCGCAAAGGTGATGGGTTTAAATGTTGCCGGTGTGGATATCATCCGCTCAAAAAAGGGTCCATTAATATTGGAAGTGAATTCTTCTCCAGGTCTTGAAGGAATCGAAAAGGCAACCGGTCTCGATGTGGCCGCAATGATCATTGAGTTCATTGAGAAAAATGCAAAACCGGGCCGGACTAAAACCAAAGGTGGCCCTGGTTGAGGCGCCTTGTCTCGAGTCGGTGTGTACAGGTTGTGAAAAAAGCTGCGTAAATTCGTGAAGAGTCAATGGCAGACACTAAGTCACGTTCGTGGTGACCTTATCCCACTAGTCCTTGGGGGGATTTGTTCATGGCTGTTGCGCGTGTACTTAGCGTTCTCGGGTTTGCATTTTTATTGCTCGCTTGTTCACCTCAAGGGCCAGAGGATAATGCTCCTCGGAGAATCCCTGAGCTACCTCAGTACGATCGATCGGCATGTCGAGACGTACAGCCTTACGAAGGTGGCGAAGCACCTCGAGGTAACCATCTGCAAAATAATTTTGTAACCGAAAACGCGTTCAACAAACCGTATGACCGCGCCGACCTTGATGCAGTTTTGAACGCATCGGCCGTTCAAACGTCAGTCTATGTCATGGACATGGGCGTAAACGTTTATCGAATTCCACGCGCGAGAAATCAGTGCCCAATGTTCTATGCACTTCCTGAAGTTCCCTCGAATTTACGAGCGGTTTGGGATGAAATCGCCGGCGGATCAGGTCAAGGACAACTCGCAGGAGCGTACTTCGAGATTTGTGAAGGCACTTGCCCAGATAAGTCGATGGCGAATCCCACTATATTGGTACACGAAGCATCAGACCGTTGGACTCTCGTTCACGAGATGATGCACCACAATTTCAACGCTCTTCGAAAAGCAAGCAGCACTGAATCCATCAATTCAATTCGCGAACGAGTTCGCTCGGGGCAGGTCAATCTCGAACAGCTCGTCGACAGCTACGATCAAAATCGCAATCGCCAAACTCTAACGAGCATTGCAAATCAGGTTTACACTCTGATTAACAGCATCTACGTGTTGATGGTAAACACGACGTTTGAAGAAATCGCTATCGAGTCGCTTTTGCTCGAAGAGGCCGCGGCAGGCAATTACACGTTTATATCGCGCGACTCTGCTCAATCGGCCATTTGGTACATCAAACTCTCAAGACAAGACGGACTCCGTCACTTTGCTGCATTTAGCGACGTACTCTTAAAGATCAGCCGTGAAGCAAGTCGAAATGAGTGGCGCGATATCAATACGATTGTGGAACGAGCGCAGAGTGATATCGATACGGTTCGCGCGAAGACAGCAAATATTTTGAGCCGTGCTGAAACAAACGCGGCCAAAGCTCAGCGTCGCTCAAATTTGCAGGGTCGCATTGTTGAAACGTTAGGCGAGTCGCTAAACGAATTCGTGCCATATTCGTATAATAAGACTGCTGACATGACGGCTAATCACTTCTTCACTCCGACTCAGCACTCACAGCTTCACGAGCGCGACGGATATGAGACGATCGAGTCAGTGACTCAATCGCTAAACGCAATTAGCAACAAATTTAATTAAATCCAAAGAGAGTGAACATCGCGGGTTTTTGCAGTCTCGACTGCATCTTCGTAGCCCGCGTCGATATGCCTGAACACACCCATTGCTGGATCAGCCTTCAATACACGCTCAAGCCGTATAGCTGCTTCTTTTGTCCCGTCGGCAACGATAACTTGTCCTGCATGTAAACTGTAACCCATTCCCACACCGCCACCATGATGAAAGCTCACCCAAGTTGCACCGCACGCGGTATTCACGAGTGCATTTAGAATTGGCCAGTCCGCCACAGCGTCTGAACCGTCTTTCATCGCTTCTGTTTCGCGATTTGGAGAAGCAACCGATCCGCAATCAAGATGATCACGACCGATTACAAGTGGTGCCTTCACTTTTCCTTGAGCTACCAATTCGTTAAATTTTAGCCCAGCTAAATGTCTCTCACCGTACTCCAGCCAGCATATGCGTGCTGGTAAACCCTGAAATTTTATTCGCTCTTGAGCCATATCAAGCCAACGAAGAAGATCTTTTTTATGAGGGAAAAGTTCACGAATCGCATCATCAGTGACTTTAATATCCTGCGGATCACCTGAGAGCGCAACCCAACGAAACGGGCCACTACCTCTGCAGAACAACGGTCGAATATATTCTGGCACGAATCCCGGAATATCAAACGCACGTTTACATCCGCCTTCAACCGCACGTGCGCGAATATTATTTCCATAATCAAAAGTGATCGCGCCATTTTTTTGCATCAACAACATGCCTTCAACATGTTTTGCCATAGATGCAACTGACCTACGAACATAGTCCTCAGGATTTTTTTCGCGAAGTTCCGTCGCTGCTTTTAGCGAATACCCTTCAGGAATGTAACCGTTCAAAGGATCATGCGCAGAAGTTTGATCCGTTAAAAGATCAGGTTGAAATCCCCGAGCGATTAACTCGTGGATAACTGTCGCCATGTTTCCTTCGACGGCCACTGATTTTGCAATACCTTTAACTTTGTACTCTTTGATGCGCTTTAAAGCGTCGTCGAGATCAGAAGCCTTCTCATCAACGTACTTTGAATCAAGTCGCTTTTGAATTCTCTCAGGATCAACTTCGACAGCGAGCACACAAGCTCCAGCAAAAACGCCGGCTAGTGGCTGCGCACCACCCATTCCACCCAAGCCTGCTGTCAAAATGACTCGGCCACTTAAGTCTCCGCCAAAATATTTTCTGCCGGCTTCAACAAACGTTTCGTAAGTACCTTGAATAATTCCTTGGGTGCCAATGTAAATCCATGATCCGGCCGTCATCTGGCCGTACATCATTAGACCTTTGCGATCGAGCTCATTGAAATGTTCCCAGTTTGCCCATTTGCCGACGAGATTTGAATTTGCAAGGAGTACGCGAGGTGCATCTTTATGAGTTTTTAAAACACCGATTGGTTTTCCACTCTGAATTAGTAACGTTTCATCGTCGTTTAACTCTTTGAGCGCGCTTAAAATTTTATCGTAACAATCCCAATTCCGAGCGGCCTTCCCGATGCCACCATAAACGATCAAGTCTTCCGGCTTCTCGGCAACTGCTGGATCCAAATTGTTTTGAATCATTCGATAAGCCGCTTCTTGCAGCCAACCTTTGCAAACTAGTTTCGAACCCGTAGGCGCATGAACAACGCGTTTGCCTGACATTTCTACCACTCCAGATCGCCGGTAACTTTGTGAATCGCGCGATAGATACTTTCGTCACGAATCATAGTCTTAATCATCTCAACGTCGCGACCGAAAACACGATCTTGATCCGCGAACGGAACTTGTCTGCGAATGACATCGTAAGCAGCTTTGACTGCGCCCGATGGGGTGAGTGGTTTAAGCAGGTCGATTGCTTGCGTTGCCGAGAGCATTTCCATCGCGACAATATTCTCTGCGTTTCGCACGATCTTGCCAAACTTGCGAGCTGCGATCGTGCCCATGCTGACATGATCTTCTTTGTCGGCAGAAGTCGGAATGCTGTCGACCGACGCCGGATGAGATAAAATTTTATTTTCACTCACGAGCGAAGCCGCCGCAACTTGCACGATCATGTGGCCTGAGTTCAAGCCACCATTGGGAGCTAAAAAAGCAGGCAAAAGGCTTGTTGCGGGATTAATTAATTTTTCGATTCGGCACTCGGAAATGCTTGCCATGGCTGAAAGTGCAATCGCCATGAAATCGAGCTGAAATGCGACTGGCTCGCCGTGGAAATTTCCGCAACTAAGAATTTTCTTTTCATCGGAAAAAACGAGCGGATTATCTGTACTCGAGTTGGCTTCGATTTCCATAACCGAAATTCCATGTCGTATGGCATCTTTCGCAGCACCATGAACAGCTGGCATACATCGAAGTGAGTACGCATCTTGAACACGGTTGCAATCCTCATGGCTTTCAGCGATTGGAGATGTTCCGCCTAGAAGCTTCAATAAATTTCGTGCGGTTTTTCCTTCGCCCGGATGCAGGCGCGCTGCTGGGATCAGCGGATCAAACGCAGAACGTGAACCGCGCATTGCTTCAAGAGTCATCGCTCCCGCAAGATCAGTCATCCATGCAAGCCGTCTAGCTTCGAAACCATTCAACAACCCAACGGCCGTCATAACTTGGCAGCCATTGATTAGCGACAAGCCTTCTTTGGCTTGGAGCTCAAGAGGTTGAATGTTTTTTTCTTTTAGAACTTCGACAACTGAAACGGCTTGGCCGTTTTTCCAAACTTCACCTTCGCCAATTAGGGCGAGAGCGAGATGTGAGAGTGGTGCAAGATCTCCGCTAGCGCCAACGCTACCTTGTTGCGGAATCACCGGAACGATATCGTTATTTAAGAATTCAAGGATCTTCTCTACAACAAGCGGACGAATGCCACTCCGACCTGTCGCAAGCGCATTCGCACGCAAATACATAATCGCACGAGACTCAGGAATCGTAAATGGCTCACCAACACCGACGCAATGTGAGCGGATCAAATTTTTCTGCAGTTGAACGATCTCGGCTGGGCTGATCTGAACACTTGAGAACGCGCCAAAACCTGTGTTCACGCCGTAGATGACTTCGCCTGAGCTAATGCAGCTCTCAATATATTTTCGTGAGGCAAGCATGCGCTCTCGCGAGGCCGCTGCAAGCTCCACTTGCAAGTCGCCCTCTGCGTGCGCGACTTGCCACACAGATTCAATATTTACGCCTTCACCGGTGAGAGAAATTTTTTTCATCGTTCAAAATCTTTCTAATTTTGCTGCCTTTAAATCTGAAATCGCCGTTTTATAATCATTCGCTTTGAAAACGGCATTCCCAGCAACCAACACATCTGCATCTCTGCACTGCTTTGCCGTTTCAGGATTGATCCCGCCATCAACTTCAATCAACGCTTTCAAACCACGTTTATTCAATGCCGCACGCACTTCAGCGCACTTCGCAGCGGCCTCAGGCATGAATGACTGACCACTAAAGCCAGGATTCACCGTCATAATTAAAATCAAATCGCTATATTCCAAAAACGGCATAACTTCATTGAGCGAAGTCGTCGGTCGCAAAGTAATTCCCGACTTCACTCCGAGCTTGCGAATTTCTTCGAGAACTTTTCGCGGTTCCTTTGAAGCTTCAACGTGAATCGTGATGTAGTCAGCTCCAGCCTTAGCAAAATCTTCGATATATTTTTCTGGGTTCTCGATCATCAAGTGGCAATCGAGTGGAAGTGTTGAAACCGGCTTAATTGATTTCACAACCGGCGCGCCAATTGTGAGATTAGGCACGAAATGGCCGTCCATCACATCAACGTGAATCCAATCCGCACCCGCAGCTGTCACAGCTTTGATTTCTTTTTCTAGATTTGCGAAGTCAGCCGAAAGGATACTCGGCGCAATCATAAAACTTTTATTCATTCGCCCCTCTTCGTGATCAAGGAGCTAAAACACCGAAGCGATCTCCCGGCTTTACGGGGTAGCCGCGCAGGTAATCCGCCACAAACATTTTTGACCTTGATGCTGGCTGAACTTCTAGCACCTCAAGCTCACCCTGGCTACAAGCGACCGTAAAAGACGTCGGCCCAATCTTCAAAACCGTACCTGGGGCCGCCGCGTCGCTGCGGCTTAAATGCGCTCGGGTTTTATGAAGTTTTAAAACTTCGCTCCCACGCTCTGTGGACGCGATAGGACCCATGGTTAGACCCCGAATATGATTAAAAATCTCTCGTGCAGGGCGATTCCAATCGATTCGGCTTTCCGATTTTTCAATTTTCGCCGCGTAAGTGACCTGCGATTCATCTTGCGGTTTACCGCTCAAGTTACCACGCAGATAATCCATGTACTCAACGTGTAAAAGATCCGCACCTAGGATTTTGAGTTGATCATGGAGCTGAATCGCATCCGTCTCATCCGTAATTTCAATTTCACGTTCACCAAGGACATCGCCCGCATCGAGCTTGCGCACAATTTTTTGAAGACAAACGCCGCCGCGACTATCGCCTGCCATAATCGAACGCTGAATCGGGGCAGCTCCCCGCCAGCGCGGAAGCAAACTCGCATGAACGTTCACACACCCTTGCGGAAACAAATCCAAAAACTTTTGCGAGAGAATCTGTCCAAACGCAACAACCGCAGCACTCTCCGCACCGAGTGCTCCAATTTTTTCGAGCCAATCATCTGTATTTACTTTTTCAGGAGTCATGACGTTGAGCCCGGCCTTCAGCGCGAGTTGCTTCACCGGACTTGGCGTGAGTTGCATCTTGCGTCCCGCAGGACGATCCGGCTGAGTCAAAACTCCAACGATATCAAAATGCGCATCCGCCAGCACCCGCTCAAGCGAAGCGACCGCAAACTCAGGCGTCCCACAAAATAAGATGCGCACTTTGCTCAACTGTTCCCCATTCCAATCTAAGATATTCTACATAGATCAGTCATTGTTCCTCGGGGAGGGATCTTAGGCACATCCCGGCCTTCGAACAGACGTATTTTTTCCGACCCTCGCGCAGCTGAGGCTGCGGCTCTCAGAAAAAATACTAAACTTGTCCGGGACGCACCTAAGATCCCTCGCCCCGAGGAACAATGACAAACTCTATGTGCGAGTAGCTTAGCCCACAGGCTCAGATTGTTTCAAGCGGTCAGCTTTTTTGCGGGCGCGCTCTTCCTTGGCTTCTTCGGGAGAAGGATAGCCGGATTTTTCGATGCGCTTTTTGATGCGAGTGGATTTTACTGGGCTTAAGCGGTCGATGAAGAGCTTTCCGTCCAAGTGATCCATCTCGTGTTGCAAGCAGATCGCAAGAAGCCCATCAGTCTTGATGATGATCTCTTCGCCTTTTTCGTTGAGGCCTTTTACTTCCACGTAATCAGCACGATCCACGTCCTCAAAAAAAGTGGGAACGCTCAAACAGCCCTCTTCGTAAACCGTTTTGCCTCGGGAATCTATGATCTCAGGATTAAAAAGAATGATTGGTTGCTCAATTGCTTTTTCAAGTTCGGTCATGTTCGCCAGGTCGTAACGACCCTCTTCATCACGAGGTCGCGTATCGAGAACGATTAAACGGATCGCTTC
>JANOUF010000057.1:0-10388 GCA_031416685.1 Bdellovibrionales bacterium | reverse complement strand
TATCTAAGCATTCAGGCTGAAATGGACTACATTCGTAAGACTGGGAAACCTGTCTTGGCGGAATTCCGAGTGTCACGACTTTACGGTCACTCGTCCGCATCGGGCGCAAACCGTGAGACAGATGTTTGCCCTATTGAAATGTTTGAGAAAAAAATTGTCGATCACAAACTCATCACTGTCGATGCCTGTAAATCACTGTGGAAAAGTTACGACGAAGAAAGTAGACAGGCCGCTGATCGAATTCGGCAGGAGCCTGTTCCGACTCGTGAGAGCGTTTGGGACAATGTCTATGTTAACAACGAGAACGCGGACTGGAGGAAGTTCTAATGGCGAATATGGCGCAAGCAATTCGCATGGCACTTCACGTGGGCGAGTCTCGTCTGAATGTCACCGATATTTTCGGTCAAGACGTCGGCGCCCCGCTTGGCGGAGTGTTCACGGCGACTCAAGGCTTAAAGACGGCATGGAATACACCGCTCGACGAGCGTGGGATTATTTCGACAGCGATCGGTATCGGCTTAGCCGGTGAACGATGCGTCGCCGAAATTCAATTCGCCGATTATATTTTCAATACGATTGATCTTTTAAAGATGGCCGGAAACATGCTGTGGGCGTCGAATGGCGCCTATAATCTTCCGATCGTCGTCATGACTCCGGTCGGTGCGGGCATTCGAGGTTCGATTTACCACTCGCATAGCTTCGACGCTTGGGCGACGAGACTTCCAGGTTGGAAAGTTGTTTGTCCCTCGACGCCTCTTGACGCTTACGGCTTGATGATTTCTGCGATCAAGGATCCAAATCCTGTTCTGTATTTAAATCCAAAAGCTCTCATGCGCGTTCGTGGCGAGGAACTCATTCCTGGCGAACCACGAGATGAAAAAACTTTGAAGTCGATGATCGACGCCCCAATTGGCGATCGTACCAAGTGGCAGCCGAAGTGGCCTGAGCTTGAAGTTCTTGAGATTCCAATCGGCAAAGGGAAAATCACTCGGGAAGGAGATCGTGCGACAATTGTTTCCTACGGTCGTACGCTTCCGCTCTGTAATAAAGTAGCGGACGATTTGCGAGCTGATGGTGTAGCCGTCGAGGTGATCGATTTACGCTCGCTGTATCCTTACGACTGGCAAATGGTGAAGGCGTCCATTCAAAAAACTGGTCGCGTCCTCTTTGTGAATGAAGATACGGAAGTGACGAACTTCGGTGAGCATATGGCGTACCGAACAACGACTGAGTTGTTTTACGAATTGCTTGCGAAGCCACGCGTGCTTGCGGGAAAAAATCTGCCCGGCATTGGTCTTCATCCGAACTTGGAAGAAGCATCTGTTCCGCACTACGAAGATATTCTGCATGAGGCGCGTGAGTTGCTCGCAGAAGTACCGTAATCTATGAAACTTCGCCCTTGGGATAAGTACGATTACTACTTACGTGCTGTGCAGTCGCCCGACACAGATGTTGAGTTTATCCGCGATACATATAAGGAGCTTCGAAAGAAATTTCCCTCGATTTTACGAGAGGATTTTTGCGGCACATTTGCAATTTGTATGGAATGGGTGAAGCTCAATCGTCAAAACGAGGCGATCGGCGTTGATCTCGACTCGGAGCCTATCCAGTGGGGACTTGATCATAATTTGCCCACCCTGAGTGATGTACAACGAGAGCGTCTGCGCGTTTTACAAGAAAACGTTTTGAATCCAGGTCTACCTAAGGCTGACGTCATCTGCTCGATGAATTTCTCTCACTACATTCTTAAAGAGCGGAGCTTACTAAAGGCGTATTTTCATAATGCGCTTGTTACACTTAAGGATGATGGCATCTTGTTGACCGATTGCTTTGGTGGAAGTGCAACACAATCTGCGAACGAAGAAATGACTAATCACGGCGATTTCAATTATTATTGGGATCAAAAAAGTTTTGATCCGGTCACGAACAATGCAATGTTCTACATTCACTTCAAGCGTCGTGGTGAAGAAAAACGAAAAAAAATCTTCTCGTACGACTGGCGGATGTGGTCCATTCCTGAACTTCGCGAAATTATGATCGAAGCGGGCTTCAAGAGCACCTACGTCTACTGGGAAGGCACGAAGAAAGACGGCTCAGGGAACGGCGTGTTTAAACGCTCTGAAGTTGGCGAAGAATGCGAAGCTTGGGTTGCATACGTGGTGGGAGTTAAGTAGGACTGTCTTCGCAGCGCAAATGCTGCGAGAGAGCCGCATTAGCGGCGAGCAGTCCCACAGCGCCGAGAACCGGTAGCCAGCGGGGCTGCCAACTTTTCATCAAGGGGTTCCCATGCTTTCGCTCGTATTAGCTACGCTGATTTCTTTTTCCTCAGCTCAGGACAAACAACCATTCACACTGACAGTCGAATCAGCGAAAGCACTCGCGGCTAAGGGCCAAGCATTTGCCGATAAAAACAAATGGGATATTGCGATTGCAATCGTTGATGCGGGCGGAAACCTTTTGTACTTCCAGCGTGACGCCGACGCCTACATTGGTTCGATTGAAGCGTCGATCGGTAAAGCGAAATCAGCCAACGCTTTTAAACGTCCAACATCTGTTTTCGTTGAGGCTGTGCAAAAGCAGAATCGAAACGGACTGATTACTGTTCCGGGAGTTGTCGCGAATGAAGGGGGAATTCCAATCGTTGTTGCGGGAAAGCATTTCGGGGCGATAGGCGTGAGCGGCGTTCGTTCAGTCGAAGACGAACAAATAGCGAAAGCAGCTCTTGAAGGCCTAACTGCTAATTAATTACTTTCGAAAGGTGACTGGCTGACGGTGTTCTAGCAATGCCGTAGCCAAATCTAAATTTCGTTTTTGAAACCCGCGGGTCGAGAAGTTAAACGCGACAAACTGGCGCAAAGCCAATTTGTCAGACTTCCTTGCAAAGACTGGATGAAGTGATTCATGAAGCAGGAGTGCTGCCAAGTCGATATGGCTTAAATATTCAGATTCATTTCGTGCAATCCAAATTTCACCTGACGGTTGGCGAAAACCGAGCTGAACCAGTCTACAAGATTTTGGCAAGTCGACCACAACTCGCCCATAATCGTGAGTCTGAGGAATTTCCACTCGGATTCGTACCCGGGAACTGAGTTCGCAGGCCTGTTTGAAAGCCTGAATCACTTTGGAGTTTAAGGGCATGACGTTTTGTAGTCGCAAGCGCGCTCTATATAAAATTCCGCAGACGCGTGAAGTGGTTTCTGTGCTCATCCAATCTCGTCCAATGATTGGCTTATCGTGAAAAATATGGCCGTGAACGTTGCGCGCCTCGTAAAGGTCGAGCAACTGTAAAGTGTAGCGATAGTGTTGAGCTTGTCCTTGTTCGATTCCGCTAGTTTTGCATACAACGCCGTTGCCACCATCACCAACAGTCGTAGAACCTTGCGCGAATACGCCTAGAGGGAACAGCGCTGTTAGAATAAAAACTTTTATCACGAGGGCTTACTCCCGGTGTCGAGTTGGAAGAGATGAAATCCAAAAAGATAAACTTTGTCACTTGTCGTGCTTGTCGAAAATTTACTTACGAATTCTTCGTTAGCAGTTTCAAGCCATGCGCGCGCGTCAGCCGTGTTCTTCGAGTCAAAACTTAAAATTGAATTGATGAATTTCCGATTTGCGATCGGTTGTTCTTCGATTGCATCCTTTGCAAGACCGAGAATCTGCTTATGAAAATCACGAATTAATCCGCTGGGTGCATTTGACTGCACCAACGAGTGTTTTTTAATGCGTTCAAAACCAATCGCAGTTTTGCGGATCAGTTTGTATTTGAGAAGTAGTTCGATTGAGCGTTCAACATCGGCGCTTTCGAGGCGAAGTGCCCGTGCTATTTGGTTTAACGATTCAACCTTTTTATTAATCGTAAGAAACTCTAGGACTGCGAAGAAATACCACTTTGTCGTGAGTTCAACTTCGCCCGGCGGCATCGGCTCAAGCTTAACTAGGTTTAGGTGTTTCTTTAATCGCTTTGCAGCTTCGTGCTTTTGAAACGTAGCACGTGAATGTTGGCTCTCAACTAAGTCGACAAAGAACTGTTTTTGTTTATCGCTGAAGCGTAGTTTGCTGCCGATTTTTTTTGCGGTCTCAACTGAAATACCATAACGGCCTTGCATCGCCCCAGCTAAAGTCGAGGAGTTTATGCCTAAATCGCGGGCAAAGCTGCGAATCGAATAGCTAGCGCGCTTTGATTTTCTCTCACTAAATTCAGCTGCGAGTATTTCCCGAAACGATTTAGCTAAATAAAATTTCTGATCTTCCGCTTTAGTCATTTCGCATCAATACAATAATTGTTGTTTAACTACGTGTCGCCATTTCACTTCTAAAATCTTACCGTAATTCACCACACAATAAGTTTCGTGGCTCGCGGTATTTCACTACTCAATAGTGCGAAATTAAAGAAAACTTTAACGGAAACAAAATGCAACGCCTGATTTCGAAAGTTCTTTTCATGGAGGAAAGAAACGGTCTACTCGCTCGATTCGACCGTCAGCCTAATTCATCTTAAATCAGATACTTAACGCGTTTAGTAACTATAAACATCCTTTAGGGGGATTTTTTATGATCAAGATTTTAGCAATTGCTGCGTTCGTGGTTTTTGCAGGCAGCAACGTATACGCAGGGGATTGCTCTAAAACGGTCGACTCCGGAACCTGTGTGACTCTTGTCACAGTTGATTCTGGGACGGCAAAAACTTGTAACGGCGGAATAGGTTCCGGATGTAGTTGCCAAGAAGTTTATGGAACTCAGGAGGGTTGCACGACCCGACTTGGAGGTAGCAGCTGTATGCCTGGCTATAACATGGTCGGCTATACAGTAACAGGTGCCTGGTGCTGTCAGAAGTGTGTGATCCAACCGCCGGAGTTAAATGAACGCGTAGAGCCTTCAGATGCTTCTAGCGGAGTCGAAACTGCCTTTACTCCTCGTACTAATACTTTCTTTGGTTACTTCGGAACAACAAATCGCTCTGGAACTGTCGGTCGCGCAACTTCGATCAATGCGCGCCTTGATGTTTGCATGGGCAACCTCGATACCGATTCAGCCATAGCTACTAACAATGCAACGACTTGTTACAACCAGTATTGCGGAACTTCGAAAAACGAATATTGCAACGCGAGCGGCGTAGATGGAAACTGGAGCGGGACTGCAGCTGTATGCCACGATCGTTGTGAGTGCGCGATTAACACGGTTACTGATCCGAGCTGCAATCAACTTTAAATTTTAATTTTTAACTAGGCCGCATGATGCGGCCTTTTTTATGGAGAAAGAGTATTTATGAAGAAGTTTTTTGTGATTTCGGCGTTCGCGCTGTTGATGAGCGGTCAGGCTTTGGCTGCAAACTGTGACACGAATATTGTTGGTATCGCGGGTTGCTTTGCGACAGCTTCAACGGATTCTGGTACAGGACGGACGTGCGATGGAAACGCAACGGGCTGTCTATGTACCGATGCCGGCGGCGACATACTTAGACCACTTGGATCTAACTGTTACGTAAACTGGTCTGAAGTAGGGGTGTCCGCTAATGGAAGAAAATGTTGCCGTAACGATCAGTTGGCAGCTCAACCGCAAGAGATAGTGCAGTCCGCTGCGAGTGTCGGTGTTGCTGAAGTATTCGTGCCCAAGGTGGCTGCGTACTACGGCTACCTAAATACGACTGTCAGATCGCCAAATGCAGGTCGCGCACAATCGATCACCGCTCGCCTTGATATTTGCTTGGGCGCCAACGACGTTGACTCGGCAGTCGCCACCAACAACGCAACGACTTGTTACAATCAGTATTGCGGGTCTTCGTACAATGAATACTGCAACGCGAGCGGCTCAGATGGGGGTTGGAGCGGATCAGCAGCTGTATGCCATGATCGTTGTGAGTGCGCGATCAACGGCGTCACCGATTCAACCTGCAACCAGCTTTAATTTTTTTATTTTTTCGATAGTGAAAGGTCGCAGTTATCTGCGACCTTTTTTTATTTTGTGATGCTTAGGTACGTTGAACGATCGATCATCGGCAACACATCAACTGACAAGAACACCGGATCAAATTTAAATTTAAAATTCTGCAAGCTAATCAACGCGTATTCAGAAATGATCGTGCCTTGGACGTTTCCGAGGTAGCGACCATGCACTTGAGGAGCATTTAATAAAATCCGCTCAAACGCGACGTTGCGAGTTTCTGTGCGGCAAGCTGCATCAAAAAGTGTCCCAAGCTTCGCTTCAATTAAATTTCTTTCAGCCGTAACCGCAGTAGCAAACTCCTGCCCAGTCATTGCGCGAGTATTTTGCGCGGGAACTGTCCAGATTGATGAGTAGCGATGATCAAACGAATCTTCGACTGAGTTTGCCTGATGCCAATCAGCACCTGAGCAATAGGCGCCGTCTTTTTTAGTATCTCCAAGTCCCATGCTGATGGCGTGAGAGCTTGTGATCTGAAGATTACGAGTGCTGTCGCCATTTTCATAAGTGATTGCGCCATAAACGAATACCGATCCCATAACGTAGAGTCGGCAACCAGCTTTTGTTTTCAAACGAAGGTTCTCTAAGTAGAGAGGACCCTTCACTGCAAGGTCTCCATCGCAAACAAGAGTGCCGGAGTTTTTAAAGAAAGTTCCCTCATCAGATAAGCCGCTGAGAGCTTCGGTGGCTTCCTTGCTCGCTTTAAACTTCATGCGTTGTGATGAACTCATTCCAAACGCGGATTGAATTTGAACTGCTGTTGGGGCACCAATGTAAACGGATTGAAGCTCAGTAACAGGTGTAGCGCGTGAAGTTGCGTAGGATGAAAGTGCAAGCTGGCTACGAACATAGTTTGCAAGCGTATCACTCGCAGTTTTATCTTTCTGCTCTTGCGTGAACGTAACTTTTGGTACGAAAAATTTCGCGCTAGACGAGAATTCGACCGTCTTTAAGTTTTGGCCGTGATCACCGTACGGGCTGCCGCTCTTCCATCCGTCAGCGCCAAAATTTCCGCCGAAGAAGTATTCATTTTTATAGCCGTAATCGCTAATAACACTTGAATCGACTTTAGCGTGGCACTCAATACAGCCTAAGCCGCGAACAGCAAGAGTTGGTTCGAGCGAGAGTAAAACGTCTTCATCGAAGGCGCCCACTTTTTCGCTTCCGGCAACGAAACTAACCGGCGAGCAGTTTTGAAAACCCAGAATTAAAATAAAAATAAACCCAACAATGAATTTTCCCATACGCTTAGTCAGAGCAAGCCCGATACCAGCTCAGCTAAGACGTGATTGTCATAAATTGTTAGGTTGTCGACATAATTACCAGCGTGAAAAGTAGATCAACGGATTGTGACGTCTCATTTTAAAACATTCGGAGAAATTACCAGCGAAGCGTGCCGCCGAGAGTTCCAAGATGGACGTACTGATTATTTCCGAGCCCTGAGCCGAGCAAAGTGTACTCGAGGGTAATGTCAAACATGGGTTGAACGGCGTAGCCGAACCACAAGCTAAAGGGAACGTGAAATTGAGCTTTCTTTGTAGTGAGATGCTGATTTTCTATTTCAGTACGAGGTGAGCCATAGGACTGTTCAAGCGATACGTTGTCGACAGCCAAGGTTATACGTGGGCTCATTGCAAACTTAGAAGTTTGCTGGAAAAGCGGACCAATCCTAAAAGAGCCCGACCAAACTGACCCGGCTTTTTTAAACGGAATGAAGGTGAAGTAGGTTAGTTCCATTTCGATTGCCGAGCTTCGATTTAATTTTTGTCTGCGAAAACTGGAGAATTGCGGAAGGACTCCGAAGTTACCCTGATACTGATAACCAACACTCCATGAAACACCTGTAACGGTTTCGTTTGTACGACGAGGTTGGTGAAGTATTCCTAGAGGAAATGGGTTCCAAACTAATGTGAAGTCGTTTGTGAGCGGCTGCCGGTATTTAACATCCAATAGGTACAGGGGAACGATCGTTTCTTCAGAAGCACTCACTGATGCGACAGAGGTTGTGGCAGTCAGCCCATGAAGGCCAACAGGCAAAGTGTAGGGTCGATCGATAAATTCAAGAGAGTAAGGAAGCGCTTGCTCTGCAAGTGGTGGTGGTAGCTTCGGCAACGGCGACGGCATTACGGGTTGCTGAGTTGGTGCAGTCTCATAGCCTTGAGCATGTGCCGTGTGTGCACCGAGAACGGCAGCGCAAAGGAAAACAATTTTCAGCATGAGGCCCTTGTCTGTTTAAGACAATCCTCCTGCTGATTTAAGTTCGTCCATCGTAAAGAGCGATTTATGAGTGAGCCCGGCTTCCGTTATTTTTTCAGTTTTCCCACCGCTGCGATCAATCACGCAAAGGACAGTGTCGATCACAGCACCTTCGGCGCGAAGATCTGCGGTTGAAATTAAAACTTGGCCACCGGTTGTGATCACATCTTCGATCAAGCAGACTTTTTTTCCTTTAATCGCGGGACCTTCAGCAAAACGGCAAGTGCCGTAATCCTTAGCTTCCTTGCGAACGAAAACGATCGGGATGCCGGTTTCAAGCGAGAGTGCTGTCGCGATCGGGATTCCGCCCATTTCGAGTGCGCCGAGAAGTTCGGTTCCTGGCGGAATCATTGGCTTCAAACCGCTTGCGATCTGTGAAAGTAGTTTCGGGTTACTTTCGAATTGGTACTTATCGAAGTACTCATTTGAAATTTGGCCCGAGCGTAATTTGAATTCGCCCCTCAAGTGAGCAACTTTGAAGACTTCTTTTGCGAGTTGAGACTTGTCTAAAATCGGCATGAAAACATGGAAGCCTTTTGGCCCTTACGAAGTCAAGCGGGCACAACCTGACACCGTCTTTCAGGCCAAAATCAAAGGTAGTGAATCTGAAAATGGCACGTTTGATGCTTCGGTAGCCTGTAGGGATAGGTGTATGGAAGCAGTAAAGCACCAGCAAATTCAGGATGAACAAACTAGCCGGCCCATGAAATGGAGCACGGCACGGGTCTTTGCGTTTTTGGCATTTTTAACGGCGCTAATGATCGGCGTTCTACAGGCCGTTATTTAGGAAGCTGACGCACTTCACCTTTGAGCCACGCGATGTAATCGGGGTGGCCGCTTTCGATCGGGATCGAAAGAATGCACGGCGTACTATATGAGTGCCAGTGCTTGATCACCTCGGTCGCCTTTTCCACTAGATCTGCGGTAGTTTTCAAAATCAAAACAGACTCAGTAGAGTATTGTATGGAACCTTGCCACCAATACATCGTTTCCGTTTCAGGGAAGATGTTTGCACAAGCTGCCACGCGCTCTTTAAGTGCCTGCTCGGCGATCGTCTGCGCTTCTTTGTGATTCTTCGTTGTGACGTAGATGTAGCGAATGTCGGTCATCTGCACACAATACTGTGGCGAGTATCTTCGTTCAATGTTAACGAACGGGAATGACTCAACTTAAAGCTACGGCCGCTAAAGCCGCACTTAAAAGCTATGCGCGACCCGCTGCTGCAAAAACTGCGGCGAGATTCTTTAAGACCGGCAAAGGTCAGTACGGTGAGGGCGATCGTTTCATCGGCGTGACTGTGCCACAAAATCGCTTAGTGGCGCGTGAGTTTCGGGAATTGGATTTGAAAGGGTGTCGAGTTCTTTTGCACTCAAAGATTCATGAGGAGCGGCTGCTCGCACTTATTATCCTAGTGGAAAAATTCAGACGTGCGGACGATTCAATGCAAAAGAAGATTTATCAGTTTTATTTGCAGAATATCGCTTGGATCAATAATTGGGATTTGGTCGACACATCGGCACCACAGATTGTAGGCGCCTTTCTTTATGAACGAAATCGTTCAATCTTGTACAAGTTCGCGCGCTCTAACGATCTTTGGAGAAAACGAGTCGCGATAATCGCGACACTCTATTTTATTCGTAACGATGATTTTGCAGACACTTTGAAATTTTCTAAAACTTTAATGAAAGACGAGCACGATTTAATTCATAAAGCGGTTGGATGGATGCTTCGGGAAATTGGAAATAAAGATCCAAAAGTGGAGCACCGGTTTTTAGTGCGACATCAAAAAGTAATGCCAAGAACGATGCTCAGGTATGCAATCGAGAAATTTTCTCCTCGGGTGCGAAAGGCGTATCTGGAAGGCCGCGCAAAATAAAAAGTTCGATTGATCGTCGAATCTACCCGCGCCGGCGCGGGTCACGTTCCGGTGGGTTTGCAGCGGAAACAATTCAGCGGCGCCGCTGAATTGTTACAGCTGCAAACCCAACGCAACGTGATCCGCGCAGGCGCATCGAATCCTGGCGCAAGAGATTAAAAACAAATGCTTTGACGATCGAATTTTTTATTTTGCCCGACCCTCTAAGTACGCATTCCTCAGATGCGGCGAAAATTTCTCGATTGCATACCTGAGCATCGTTCTTGGCATTACTTTTTGATGTCGCACTAAAAACCGGTGCTCCACTTTTGGATCT
>JANOUF010000056.1:0-8700 GCA_031416685.1 Bdellovibrionales bacterium | reverse complement strand
AAGCCTTCAACGTGCGCAGCTTCTTTTTCTAAAAAGCTTAACGGAATCAATAAAGGAAAATATGCGTTCACATGTCCTGTCGCTTTGAACATGCCATCGAGAACTCGCTGCATGTTTTCCCAAATTGCGTAGCCCCACGGTTTGATCACCATGCATCCACGAACGGGAGAATTCTCCGCCATGTCGGCTGCTTTGATGATTTCTTGATACCACTCTGGATAGTTCTCAGCCCTAGTCGGCTTAATGGCGCTATCTGACACGTTTCGCTCCCTTTAAGATAGGCATGACCTTACCAATTCGCAGTCGAATCGACACTAATTTTTCACAGCGCAGTGGGGACGGTTTTGCGTCGGTACCCGTATCGTGGAATGTCTGCTCGAATTTACTGGAGGTACATATGCTTTATTGGTCGATCGTGTTCTTTGTGGTGGCGTTAGTCGCTGGTGCACTCGGTCTGGGCGGTATTTCTGGAACAGCTGCTGACATAGCGCAGTTCTTGTTCTGGGCTGCGATCGTTCTGTTTGCTATCACTCTCGTCGGCGGGTTACTCGTTGGCAAAAAAGCAAAAGACGTCCTGACTTGAGCTTTACCGCTTTCTCCGGGCCGGGTACTCTTGGTTCCCGGAGGAAGCGGTGATTATTAAATCCAAAGCCGATTTAGACGGCCTTAAAGCGATTGGCAAAATCGTAGCCAATTGCCTTCAATACATGATGGCGCAAGCCAAGGCGGGAATGTCGACTCGAGAACTGGATGATCTCGGCGGCAAATTCATGGCAAAGTATAATGCCGTCTCCGCTCCCGTTTCCGAATACGATTTTCCAGGCCACACCTGCATCAGTGTTAATGAAGAAGCTGCGCACGGCATTCCAGGAAAACGAATTTTACAGCCCGGAGATCTCGTCAACATCGACGTCTCAGCGAGTATGAATGGATTTTACGCCGATACCGGCGGATCGTTTATCCTCCCACCGTCCACGAAAGAAAAAGAAGAGGTTTGCCGTCTGGCAAAACTCGCGCTCGAGAGCGCGCTAAAGGAAGTCAAAACTGGAATCAAAATCAATTTGATTGGGAAAGCAATTGAGCGAGTTGCTAAGGGTGCAAGACACACGGTGATTCGCAATCTTGGAAGTCACGGTGTTGGACGAAGTTTGCACGAGGCGCCTGAGTTCATCGCTGGATTTTTCGATCCAAATGATTCGCGAACTTTAAGCGAAGGTACGGTCATCACGATCGAACCGTTTATTTCTAACGGCGCACACGAGGTCGAAGATACTGGCGACGGCTGGACCCTAGCCAATCCAGGGTTTTTAACCGCTCAGTACGAACATACTCTAGTTGTCACCAAAGACGGTCCAGTGCTTGTTACTGTTCCGGATTGAGACGCCATTATTAGTTGACCCTCAAGATTCATGAGTCCTTCTCGGAACATGGGAAGATGAACCTTCACTTGGAGGTCTAAGTCGTGAAAGCATTCACTTCAGGAATTGCCATTCTTCTTTTTAGCTTCTTGGTTCTGTGTCTCTTAAACTCCTAGCTGCGCCGCCCTAAATAGAACCATTTTAGTTTTTGACCTAAGTTGGATTTCACTCTCAACTAATAAGCATGGAAGAGCTTATCAATCCATCCTGCCCTTACGCTTCTTGGGAACCGTCGACTCTCCTTTGGTGCGAACAACAAGTCTGCTCCTTCATTCGTGAGCCCGCAAATACCTGGTCAAATCTCGCGTTCGTTTTTGTAGGAATTTGGATGGTCCAACATTCCTGGAAAACAAAATACGGTCACTTACGATTACTCGGCATCTTTGGAATTCTGATTGGTTTGATGTCTGGATTTTATCACGCCACCAGTAGCTTCTTCGGCGAAGTGTTGGACTACTCGGCGATGTTTTTTATCTCCACTTACTTTATTTGTATGGCGATCGCGCGAATTCGGAATTGGTCTTACTTAAAAGTTAAATGGTGGGCGGTTGGGATCCTCGTGCCTTCGATTGCACTTCTGATCGAATTTAAAATTCTAGGCGCATTTCTCTTCGGCTCTCAGGTCGCGGCCGCATTGATTATGGAAGTTCAACTCTACAAAAAATTCCCATCCAAACCGCACTATCGTTGGATTTTCGCGGCTGTTGTGTTGTTCATGAGTGCATACGTCGTTTGGACGCTCGATAAAGAGCGAATCATTTGTTCACCAACGACCCATTGGATTAGTGGACATGCCATTTGGCACATATTATCGGCGGCGTCGTTACTTTGCATGTACCGCTTCTATCACCAGTTCACGTTGAACGAACCACCGAACAAAACCTTATGATCGACGTCACTTCCAAAGTTTGGGATTTGGTTGTCGTAGGCTCGGGTCCATCTGGCGGGCGAATCGCCTACGACATGATTCGCAAAGGCGCTAGCGTATTGTTATTGGAAGCAGGTCCTCATTTTAAAACGAGCGACTTCCCAAAATCAGAACTGCAGTATTCAGGACAAATGTTTTGGGGTGGAGGCGCAGAACTGAATCACGATGCGCGCTTGGGATTCTTGCGCGCTCGTTGTGTTGGCGGAACGTCGGTCGTAAATCAAGCACTCCTCGACCGTTTCGATTCGTTTGTTTGGGATGAATGGAAAGAAACATCCGGTATTGAGCTGTCAGACGCTGAGATGGAAAAACATTACCTTGCGGTTGAAACGAGCCTCTCATTGCAAGAAATTCCGGAAAAACATTTCGGCAAAAATACAAAACTATTCCTACGTGCATTCGAGCAGAAAAATTTTGGCTGGGCGCCTTTGCGTCGGGCGCAAAAAAACTGCGAAATCGATCAAGGCAATGACTGCATGGCTTGCCTCGGCGGATGCCCACGCGCATCTAAGCAAAGTACTCTCGTAACTTCCGTGGAACCGGGACTTCGTTCGGGTCTTCAACTCGTTGCCAACTGCGAAGTGCAAGCGATTGTTGATAACGGATCGGGAATTGTCGTGAACGCAGTTTTGAGCGATAAGGCTAAAAAAACGAAGAGTACGTTTACCATTCGAGGGAAATCCGTCGTTCTCGCGGCCGGAAGTTTTGGAACGACAAAAATATTGCTGCAATCTGGATATGCCGCGCGCTTCCCGCGATTAGGAAAAGGTATTTCGTGCCATCCGCAGTACATGACGTACAGTCTTTTTGACGAGCCCGTCGACTCGTTCAAGGGTGCGTTCCAGTGTGTGAAATCGTACGACAGTGATTTACGTAAGCTCGGATTGAAATTTGAAAACGTCTTTGCTCCACCTATTGCGACCGCGATGTTGTTTGAAGGCTTTGGAACAAAACATCAAGAGCAAATGAAAAAGTATCGCTATCTCGCATCGATGGAAGTGGCGATTCGAGATGATGCTGTTGGTGAACTCAGCGTTTTGAAGGGCGGAAAATTAAAAATACGTAAGTCTCTTACTTCGCGGGATCGGTCTCGAGTGCAAGGTGGTCTAAAGTTAGTAGAAGAAATGTATCAAGCCATCGGCGCAAAAGAGATCATCAAATGTCCGCAAGGATTCGGATTGCATCTTATGGGTGGATGCGCGATCGGGACGAGTGTTGAAAACTCTGTGGTTAATCCTGAATTCAAGGTTCATAACTCAAAAACTATTTTCATCGCTGACTCTAGTGTCTTCCCGTCTGCACCGGGAATTAATCCGTCGCTTTCCGTAATGGCGCTAAGCCACCGAGCACTTCCGTTTATCGAACGAGGTGCAACTTGAGTCAGATCTTAAATAAACGACAAATTAAAGCGGTAAATAAGCTCGGCGAAATCATGTGCCCTCATTACGAAGGCTTTCCATCGTTTACAGAGCTAGATGCAGTATCTAGTGTTGATACTGTGCTTGGCGAGCTACCCGAAGGTGATTTGAGTGATCTCAAACTTTTGCTAACCGTATTGTCGTTTATGCCGAAATCTGTGCTCACCGCGATTTTACTCATGCTCAATAGACTTCAAAATCTAGGCGGCCCGATCGGCCCAACTCTTCGTATGATTCGCTTCGGGCTTAGAGGAATTGTCTTTTCTCTCTATTACTCTGGGATCAGCGGACCTAAAGCGTCTTCGCCAACGAATTCTCATCAAGTCATTGGTTATCAAGTTCACGTAGCAAAGGCCGATTAAAAATAAGATTGGCCGAAGCCCCGATAGGTCTTTGCTCTTCCAGCAAGCTGACCGTTTTGAACCAGAACTGTTTCATTAAAACGCTCCATGAGTTCGCCAGCCTTTGCGTGACGAAATAGAACAGCTGAGCCGAGGGCCAACGTTTGGCTCGTCTCAATCGGAGTTTGCACTTCTCCGGCGGCTTCGAAGGAAGAAAATTTCATCGCAGCGTTGGCTGGTGTAGGAACTCGGTCCCAACTCGGCTCTCCCGATGCGATGTAGCCGCCGCCCTGGCATGTGTACCAATTTCTCTCAGGCTGTCTTACAACTTGAAGCGCGAAAAAAGCTGCGGGAGTTAAACCAAGATTTGAATAGTAACTAAAAAGATGTGGGCAATAGAATCCGCTTCCGGCGGTTAGTTCAGATAAAACATTTGCTTCAAGTCGGTTAAAAGAAAGACTTCCAGTACCGCCACCGTTAAAGATTTCCACGTTTAGATTTTCGCTTCTTAATTTTTCTAAAAGCGATTTTCGTTGTGCTGCGATTCTCTTCGCTGAATATCGACGAAGTGGTTTTAGCAAAATACTTAAGAGTGGCTTAAATGGATTGCGATCAGGAACGCCGGCAACCTGCGCTTCATAAGCCATTAACCCTGCAAATCGAACAGCGGGATAATTGGCGATTGCTTTTGCCAATTGAACAACATGCGTTTCGTCTCGCAGTGGGCTTCGTCGAACGCCGATGACAAGTGGCCCAATACGAAGAGAAAGATCCGGCTCAAGTAAAACCGGAAACGGCTTTTGCGATTTCACGAAAACTCTCTGGAGCGCATCGATCTGTCGAAGGTCATCGACGACTATTGAGATTTTTTTTCCGCTTTCGTGAACCGTCCAAAGTGCTAAAAGGTCTTCTGCGTCCAACGTAGGATAAGCGATTAAGAAATCATCGAAGCCTTCCTTGGAAAGAAAGAGTGCTTCACGCGCCGAATAACACATTAGCCCTTTGTATGGTTCGCCCGAATTTAAAACCCGCCGGATGAGTTCGGGGACACGAACAGACTTTGTTGCAATACGAATGGTTAATGAAGTCCCTGCGACCGACTGCGCAATCTTTCGAACGTTTTCGTCAAAGAGATCCAGATCCACCAACGCAGTCGGAAGACTTACATGATTCTGCTCCAAAATCGCGCTATAGTTCATAAGTCGATTATTGTTTATCTCGTCTTTCAAAGTCACGCGGAGTTCTTATGCTCGACATTCCTACGTTGGTAAAAGCACAAAGAGCGTTTTTTTCGTCTGGGAAGACTCGCGATGTCTCTTTTCGTATCGAAGCATTGGAAAAACTTCGAAGGGTACTGATTGATCGAGAACAAGATATCGCCGAAGCGCTAAAAAAAGATTTCGGTAAACCTTTTTTTGAATCTTACACGACTGAAATCGGCTACGTCTTGGGAGATATCGGACATACGATTCGTGGACTAAAAAGTTGGGCTAAGCCAAGAAAAGTAAAAACGCCTTTGGTTCTAATGCCTGCAAGATCCGAGATCCATTACGAACCGTTCGGCTGCACGTTGATAATTGCACCTTGGAACTATCCTTTTCAGCTACAAATCTCCCCTCTGATCGGCGCGATTGCAGCTGGAAACACAGCAATTCTGAAACCATCAGAAGTTACAAAGCATACGCAGAAATTTATCAACGACGTTTTGCAAGAAATTTACCCACCAGAATACATAGCGGGAGTGGGCGGCGCGATTCCTGAGACTCAACAGCTTTTAGAAGAAAAGTTCGACTTAATTTTCTTCACTGGCAGCACGCGTGTTGGCCGCATCGTCATGGAGAAAGCAGCTAGAAACTTAACTCCTGTGGTACTCGAGCTTGGCGGGAAAAGTCCATGCATCGTGGATGAAAATGTAGATCTAAAGACTGCCGCTAGAAGAATTGTCTGGGGTAAATTCATGAACGCGAGCCAAACTTGCGTTGCCCCAGACTACATTTGCATTCACGCAAATATTTACGAACAGTTTTTGACTCAGCTTAAATCAACTATTGTGGAGTTCTACGGCGAGAATCCAAAAACGAGCGATAGCTATGCTCGAATCGTGAATGAACCTCATTTTGACCGGCTCTTGGGACTAATCGACAAAGCCAAACTTTTTCATGGCGGCGAATCGGATCGTTCATCGAGATATATCGCGCCAACGATTCTTCGCGATGTCAGCTGGACTGATAAAGTGATGGAAGACGAAGTCTTTGGTCCCATCATGCCTTGCTTTAAGTATGACAATATCGATGACCTCATCAAATTGATAAACGCTCGGCCGAAGCCTCTTTCCTTTTACCTCTTTACGAAAAATAAAAATCTTCAGGAAAAAGTTTTGCGAGCGGTTCCGTTCGGCGGTGCGAGTGTAAACGATTGTGTCGTGCATCTCGCAAATCCAGAGTTGCCTTTTGGTGGCGTCGGCGAAAGCGGAATGGGCGCGTATCACGGTCAGTACAGCTTCGAAGTGTTCTCGCACAAAAAGTCAGTGCTACGAAAGCCATTCGCGCTCGATGCAACGATGAGGTACCCACCGTACACACCGTTCAACTTGAAACTAATCCGCTTCTTCATGAAGTAGCCAAAAGGTGCGCCGCCCAGTTTGGTTATTTGGTGGTTCCGAATTTTGCGGAACTGTACGATGAGTAGCCGCGGCTGTTGTAGGCTCGGACTTTATAATAGTACTTCGTCCTCGAAGGTAGACCGTCGTTATAATACTCGCGTGCATTTACAATTAAAGTCGCGATTTTCGAGTAAGTTCCGCTACTACTCGTAGCACGCCAAACTTCGTAGCCATCCTCGCGAGTTGAATTATCCGTCCAATTCAGGATCAGTCGACTAGATGGATAAACCGAACTGTTTGTGATAGCTAAACTCGTTGGCGATGACGGAACGTAAGTTTCAGCCGCTGTCATTATCGACACTGCACTTGTATACGTGGACGCTACGCTCGCGTTTGTTGCTCGCAATTTGAAATAGTACTTCGATGCATCCGCTAAGCCGCTAACAGTATAGCTCGACGTGTTTGCACCGGTCGTTGTGACGAGAGAGTAGTTCGTCCCATCTGTCGAACGCATCACTTCAAATCCAGTTTCATCGCTGGAATTATCTGTCCATTTTAAAACGATGGAGCCGTTTGCGTTCGTTGTGCTCAAAGTGGCAGATAGCGATGTTGGCGCATTTATCGTGTACGTTTTCTGTATGTTAACTTCGGCGTAATCACTCGTGATCGCGGTAACTGTAACAGTTAATCCATCGGCTGAATCCGTGTAAGACTCGGACGTCGTTATTGCCTTAGAAAAAAGTGTCGTGCTTGATCCCGACCCTTTATAGCGATGGACACTGACTCGGTTCGCATGCGTCGTACTCATACCGTAATCAAAAGATCCCTCAGGCTTTCGAAAGCCTAAGTAAACATAATTGCCCGCAGTGGGCATATAAATCTTTAACACTTGAGGATTCGCGACCGTAGTTCCGTCTCTCTCAAGTGGCGCAATCCGATACGTTCCGCTCGCCGTGACTGTGACGATGTTTTCAACTGGTAGCCACTTCATTTGATCACGGTGAGGTGCATTTACCTCACGGTAACTTCCGCCCATGGCATCGGAATAGTCTCCGTACTCGCTAGTTGCAGTCGTCGCGTGACCCATTCCGAAGTTGTGCCCAAGCTCATGGGCATAAGTCATTGTGGTGCCACACGCTTTTACCCAAGAGAGTCGGTTGTAAACTTGGCCGAGACCTGACCATGAACATGAAACGCTACTCGGTAGAACGTACATCACATGATCATATGCGCTTGGATCAATTCCCTGAGCGCGTGCCGCACTATCAGCGGCAGATTGCCAGGAATAATAATCGCACGACGATCCAGTTGAAGTGCTTAATGTCACACTTCTCACGATGCCATTAACTCCGACGCGGCCTTGTGAGGTCGTTGCATAGAAGTTATCGACTGACTTCGAATTTACATCGTCAAAGAGGAGTGTCGAAATCGACGAATCCGTACAACTGACACTTGCGTTACTGAAATTCACGCGAAGGCTTAAGAGTGAACGTGAATCCGCAACGGCCGTCATTGCCGCCGCCTCGCCCATCACTGTTGCGTCGCCCGCAGCAAGCACGACAACTTTGTTGTTGCCAGTTTTCTTCTTTCCTTTAATCCGAACTTTTTGTCCGTGAGCAAAGCTGGGTTGACGATCCGTGAACTCGAGCTTGAGTCGCTCTTTGTTAAGTGGATCGAATAAATAATAGATAGATTCCGATTTCTGATTTACGAAATCGTCGGCAATCTCCACTTCGATCGTACCGCTATGGTCTTCGCCTTCGTGGGCGAAAACACGAGATGTCATAACTGCGATCGCGAACGCACCGAAAATTAAAAAAGCCGTTATTCTCATTAGCGTTTTACCTCCCGCAGGTTGTTAGAAATTTTCTGGTAAGTCAGAATAGATTTTTGTTGCGATGCGCGGTGAATTTGCCTCTGACGCAGGACCAAATCTAGGCTTTCTCTCGTAGACGAAAGGTGGGAAATCCAAACTTACGTCGACGGCCGAGTC
>JANOUF010000055.1:0-16305 GCA_031416685.1 Bdellovibrionales bacterium | reverse complement strand
CCTTCTCATTGCTGCGACCCTTGAAGAATTTTAGAACATCATCGTCCGATAGATTTTCGGGCGGATAATCCCTCAGGGTTACAGAATCGCAGATATGTTCAAGACTTCCCCACGTTTCTCCACGCTTGATTTTATCTTTTTCAGTTTGGCAGTCGAGAAAGTCATTCCTCTTTCCTAGAAGATAATCCAGTCGTGACCAAAACATGTCGTACAGAGCCGTGCCCTGAAGTGGTGCGCCCACTGTTGGAGATGTAACCGTACCCACTTGCCCACCCGCTACGTATCCATTAATGGAGCCTGAAGCAGTTGAAGCCTGGAGACTTGCGAATAACTCGCCCTGTTTTTCTTGGACCTCGAACGTCCAATAGTCGGTTCCCACAGCGGCAGCAATGACCATGTAGACCATCCAACGTCTCTGAGCAGTGAAGCCATTTGTTGAATATCCCACGAGCACATCATCGCCATCAGCAAGCTTCAGAACTTTTTCAGCATTCTTGATAAGGTCATCCTTACTGACTCCTGCGTATTTTCGTTGGCCAACTGATAACCATTCCTCGCGAGTGAGAACTCTGGTGGACGCGCAAGATGAGACCACGAGCATCCCTAGGCACCCCAAAATTATTTTGAAAACGAATTGGCTGCGATGATGGTAACGATGGTTCATTTCTTCACTCTCCTTAAAACGACCTCAAAAATTCCGGCGTTGATTTCGTCTTCAAACTTTTCCAGTTTACCTCTTTCTAGTTTTGGCTTGATACCAAAACAAAGATAGTCCAAATCAACACCCAGATGGTCAGCGACGGCCTTTAATTGCCGAATGCTTTTGGGTTCGACTCCATGAAGCCACCCATGAAGTGTTTGAACAGGCACCTTTGAGTTGCGAGCGAGACTCGCGACGGTGAGACCTTTTTCTCTAATTAGTTTTCGCAAGATGCCTTTTAGTTCCACAACTTATCCTGAATGCCGATGGACTCTGGGTGCAGACCTAATCCGGTCAAAGATAAGTAAATCCGCCTCGACATAGATAACTCTATGGTGAGCCGGATTATTACAGGACGTTTGATAGAGCCCAAATTGCCTCCCGTTTAGATCAAACGCTCGATGAAAACGAGTGGTTAAAAGACGAAGGCGGAATTTGTGGGCTTTTGATGCAAATTTATCTCTCGCACACACGCGGCTGCCCCGCGATGGGGAGGTAAGTTCGCGATCGTTCGAGACCTCCCCCTGGGTGCCCATGAGGTAGATGTCTCTGTAGTAATCCGAAAGGTTACTACACGCGATTACTACAGAATGACATCAACTGCGGTGATTTCGCGGGATATTGCGGGATATTCGAAAGAATGAAACTTGAAGCCTAATGCTCTTTAGTTAATTGAAATGACTCTGAAACTTTAAAATTTTCGCTGCGCTCTTGGAGTTCGACAACGCAGCTTTTCTAGTTGGCGGAGGGGGTGAGATTCGAACTCACGGAGCCCTTACGAGCTCGCTAGTTTTCAAGACTAGTGCCTTAAGCCACTCGGCCACCCCTCCGTACTGCGAGTGGAAAGCTAACATAAAGAATTTGGGAGCTACGGGCAAGGTCTTTGTGGATTTAAGCTTTTGCTGAAATCGCTGTGAGTCCGCCCATATAGGGTTGAAGTACCTTCGGGATCAGGATGCTTCCGTCTTCTTGCTGGTAATTCTCCATTACCGCGATGACGGTGCGGCCGATCGCTAGGCCTGAGCCGTTGATCGTGTGCACAAACTGGGGTTTTCCTCCCCCCTTGGCTTTAAAGCGGATGTTCGCGCGACGCGCCTGAAAGTCCTCAAAGTTAGAGCAGGAGCTAATTTCCCGGAACGCATTCTGACCTGGAAGCCAAACGTTCAAATCATAAGTCTTCGCAGCACTAAAGCCGGTGTCGCCAGAACACAAAACCACTCGCTGATACGGGAGCTCGAGCAAATCCAAAATTCTCTCGGCATTTGCAGTCAGCTTTTCGTGTTCTTCATAAGAATTTGCTGGATGAGCGAACTTGAGGAGCTCAACTTTTTGAAATTGATGTTGGCGAATGAGTCCGCGCGTATCTTTACCGTACGTCCCCGCTTCTGCACGGAAACAAGAGCTGTAGGCCGCAAACAAGATCGGCAGATCTTCTTCATTCAAAGTTTCATCGCGAAAATAGTTCGTCACTGGAACTTCAGCCGTTGAAGCTAAGTGATAATCCGTACCTTGCACGTGAAACACATCATCCAAAAATTTTGGAAATTGGCCAGTGCCAAAATAACTTGCGCTGTTCACCATGTACGGCGGAAGCATTTCTGTATAACCATGCTCGCGCGTGTGGATATCAAGTTTGAAATTCATGAGCGCACGTTCTAATTGTGCGAGCGCACCTTTTAAAAATGCAAAACGTGCACCAGTCACTTTTCCTGCGCGTTCGAAATCTAAAATTCCCAGGTTCTCGCCCAGCTCCCAATGTTCTTTCGCCTGAAAAGATAACTTCGTTTGCGTCCCGTGTGAGCGGATCACAACGTTATCAAGCTCAGATTTACCAACTGGAACGGAGCTTGAGAGCATGTTTGGTAAACCTGCAGCAAGATCCGCTACTTTTTGATCAGCTTCAGCGGCTTTAGATTCAAGGGCTTTGATCGCGCCTGATACTTGCTGCATTTCTGCTAATTCAGTCGCCGCATCTTCTTTGTTACGTTTTTTCTGAGCGATGACTTGGCTCACTTTATTTTGGTGGGCTTTTTTCGTTTCAGTTTCTAAGATGCAACGCTTGCGTTCGCGATTGAGCTCAAGCAGCTGTTCGACAACGGACGGATCAGCACCACGGTTTTTTAAACACAACCGATAGTCTTCTGCGTAGGTTCGGCCCGTCTCGGGACGAGGCTCTTCTCTTTCTAGTGCTTTTACGTCGATCATTATTCTTGTCTCCTGGAATTCTTGAACTTGAATTCTGGTATACCGGTCGACGGTATACTTGAATTCCTGAATCGCCTACCTAAGCTCCTGGTGCCACCATAATATAAAGGCGGAGGATAATTCCTATCAGAATACAAACCAGATCGAAAACCAAAACTACGGGAAGCGTCCAGTTTTTTGATATTCGCATGAACACAGCCGTCACAACGGCGATGACGAAGTAAAACGTGATGGTGGCTTCGCCCTCTTTGTGGCCCAACATCTCATGTAAAACCAAAGCCAAGACGAGGCCGACCACTAATCCGGTTACGACCTTCAACGTAAATGTGAAGAAGTCGCCCGAGGATTTCTTAAATCTCGCCTGCATTCGATCGACCATTTCACTCATACGGTCCCCTTTTCATCAGTCTTTATCATCAAAGGTCATATCGCCTTGTTCAATTCGATCAATGTAACCTTGAATAACCGCGCGATCAGTCGCCATTGGAGCTAATCCCAAATATTGTCCATAGGCCGCAATCGCTTCGTCACGCATTCCTTTGACGTGAAACGTTGCGCCTAGTTCTTTATAGATCTCGGGGTTCCCGTTCTCGCGATCTTTTGCTTGATTCAGCAATGAAAGAGCCGAATCAACTGAACCTGATAGTCGGTAGCAACGAGCCATCTTCACATAAAGTAAAGTGTTCCCCTGCTGCTTACCCACCGCCAGCTGATACTCAGCTGCGCAACTTGAATATTGCCTAAGCGCATAGAACGCTTCGGCCGCAAGGATATACGCATCCGGAAGCTCTGGATTAATGCCACGCTCAAGCTGCGCTTCTTTAATCGCATCCGCTGCATTTCCTTTTTTGAGCTGCGCGTATCCGAGCTGCACGTGACCTCGCGGAAATTTTGGATTTGTTTTCAGCACTCGCTCAAACATTCGAATCGCATCCGGAAGTGTGCGCGTATCCTCCGAGTAAAGAAGGCCTGCTTGAAAAAGCGGATTGGCATCCGACGGGTCCATCTCAGCTGCCTCAAGAAAATTTTTAAGAGCATCTTGGTTTTGCCCTTGAGCTTGCAGAGCTTTTCCGAGAGCAAGAACCGCACGCTTGTTTGCTTGATCAAGTGAGCGCGCTTCACGCAAAACAGTAATTGCTTCTGACTGACGATCAGTTCCAGAAAGAATCTCACCCTTAATGACTCGGTAATCGACAACCTGCGGATACGCATTGATCAGTCCATCAACGTACACAAGCGCCGGCTGCACACCTTGCAAATCGACCAAGATTTTTGCATAAAGGCTTTGTGCCTCAATGTTACTCTGATCAAGTTCAATCGCACGCTGAGCAAATCGTTGCGCATCCGGAAATTTTCCCATCCCCGCTTGCGCTGCCGCCATCACAATATAAGTTTCAGCATCAGCTTCGTAAATTTCAGCCGCTCGCTTAGCAAAATCAGCCGCACCTTTAAAATTATTTCTACGAAGCTCAACTTGTGCAAAGCCGCGGTAAACCTCAAAGCTCTTCGGCGAAAGTTGCTGGATTTTTCTTAGAGTACTCACGGCCGAGAGATAATCAAATCTCTGACTGTAGTAATCAGCAAGTGTCGTGTAGCTCACAACCAGCTTTGAATCCGCTTTGATCGCTTTGTTCAGCCACTGAATCGCATCATCAGTTTGATTTAGTTGCCACAAACACTTTGCGGCTTTAAGCGCAGCCGTCGCATTCTTTTTGTCGTCTTCAAAGGCCGCACGATATTCGGCCTGCGCTGAAACGCAATCACCCACTCGCACCAATTCATCACCACGATACATGCGCTCTGAGCCTTGCCCAGTTGTCTCAAGAGCTTCCTTGCCCCCAAGTCGCGCGACCATCTCGCGAACAAACGGATCACCTGAATTCATCGCAAACGCTTTTTTCGCATACGTAAGCGCTTTGCCGGCAGAGTTTTTACGCTCATAAAGTTGCGCCAGCAAAACGTATGCGTTGTATTCCGTTTGTCTCGGCAGGCGATCGCCCGAGTCAATTGCCGATTTGATTAACTCAAACGCTTTTTCACTTTGGCCCTGTTTGAATTCCAAAAATCCGGTTTCGGCACGAGCTGCCTGATGCTGAGGATTTGCTTTTAACGTAACCGATAGCAACTGCATCGCCGCAGGAAATTGTTTTAGCTCCGCTCGCGCTTTTGCCTCTTGGACATAAGGCTTTAACCATTGCGGCCACAACACCCGAGCTTTTTCTAAATACCCAACGGTCTCGACAGCTCTACCTTCTGATCGCAAAAACTCCGCCGTGAGCTCATAGAGAACGGCCGACGAACTTTGCACAACAATCCACGTATCCGTAAGCCCGCGTGCTTCTGCATAGCGATTAGCTGCGATCAAATAGGTGATTTCACAAAGTGCGCCACTAAATCCGCCTGGATCGATTCTTTTTGCAGTTTGAGTAACCTCGTTAATCACACTTAAATCTTTTGAATCTTGAGTGGTGAAGGGCCAAAGTTCCCGATACGCCAGACACAAATTTCCGTAGCCAATTTGATTTAGCGGAGCACCCTCAACAGCGTTCACGAAATCATTTTGTGCTTTGACGTAGGTAGCGAACGTATCTTTTTGAAAGTTAAAAAGCCCACGCCCAATTTTCTCTTTAACTTCGTTCTCGGTAATCGCAGGCTGACCTTTGCGCGGAGCAAGCAGGCGAATTTTTCCGCTACTACTGCTCGGCTGAAACAAGAAAGCAAGAATCACTAGCGCTACAGCGGTTGCAATCAACATCAATGGCGTGCGAGCGGACTTCGCGCGAAGTTTGGTCTTGAGTTTCTTTACGTCAATAAGTTCGATGACATCTTTGCGATCTGAAGCTTTTGCTTTTTCTAGTTTTGGTGCCTGCGGCGGTGGCTGCGCACTGGCCGGCTCATCAATTTCAAGCTTCGGATTCTCACGAACCACGCGGCCACGCGGCTTTTGCTCAAAAAAAGTTTCTTCATCGTTGTCGCTATCATTATCTACTGGCGGAGTGCGAGCGCCAGGCTTCGCGCTTCGTGAGCTTGTCGATTTACGGAGTTGATCCGCCTCACTTGCTAACGCGTCCAAAAGCTTGTCGTAAAATTCAGGCGCGGTAGAAATCGGAATCCAATTCCCGCCGGGATGGATGGCGATCATCTCATCGCCGGAGAAATCACCGAACTCAATTTTTGTAAGGACTTGCGAAGTGACGTACGGGCCCGAGATTTTTCCATCTCCACCCTTTACGATCCATTTTCGCCCGTGATCCGACATGAATTTCGCTCCAGAACAGCACCGATATGGTGGTTCCAGATTGGGTCTTGGATCCAATCTGGGCAAATCTCTTAAGACCTTGATATTACGGAAAAAATTCGGATTTTGGAAACGTCGGCGGAGGATTGGAAGAAGAATACGACTTTCATCGAGTGTCACTCGAGTTTCTCACTCACTTCCTCACGCAATAGTTTTGAATACAGGTGCACGTTGAAACCAAAAAAGTTGGCATCATCGTTGCTTTGCTTAAACGTGAGTCTTGTTTTTTTTGGGGAGATAAAAGAAGTGATTCGCACCTTTCTAATCTTTGTTTACATCACGCTAGTTTTGCTCGTTTCGGGTCTCGCCCGCGCAAGCGAGTTCGCGCATGTAGATAAAGTTGCTTACGATGCTCAGACTTCAATGCTCCATGTCAGCGGCGAGTTCATGAACAGCTGCCAACACTCTCCAACTCCGGTTGTTGTTTCGATCAGCGATTCAATCAATGAAGAGAACGGCGCAAAAACCGTTCTTCTTGGTGTTGAAGTTGAAGAACCGATCAATCACATGTGCCTTCAAGTTTTGAGTGGCCGTTATGATCTGCTCTTCGACATCCGCGCACTCGACCTTCCGGTTCAACAAGAACTCGTTTTGAAATTTGTTAATAAAGCTGAGGGTTCGTCCCTCGATACAATCAACACTCGCATCGATCGCCCCGCACACGGCCTGCAGGTTTCTGCAACGTCGTTATCTGGACAGTTGGTAGAACTACCATCGTTTGGATTCAATAAAGAGCCGATGTATGTAGTGGTTGGAAAGAACGGCGCCGTGATTGAAGTTCACACGCTGATCGACCTCAGCGTGTACTTAAATAAAGATGTCCGCGTCGGTGGATTCTCGCTCAGCAACGCAATTGCGCCTGAGATCGAGACTATCGATTTGGATTACAAAAATTCAACCGGCCAAAAGCTGGAAAAAGTTTTTGCTACGGAGATCAGCCTCACACCCCTCCAATGAGTGGGGTTGAAATCCGAAAGCAAGAAAATCTAGTTCTGAATCCATCCCCTCCGGAAACAGAACTAAACTTTAAGCCCCAATATCCCCTCGATGTTGGGGTTTTTTTTAATATTCGTTTGTCTCGCGACGTTTCTGAACGCTCAGAACGTAAGTCGGCAGTCGAATACGATTAACTCCACCGACAGGTTTGTGGTCAGCCAGCGTGTTCCACGGATTAATGATCGTGCGTTCACAGTTTTCCTCTGGCTGTAGCTCTTGTGGTGGAAAATGGATTTGTGCGATTTCAACATACGGTGATTTTTTCTGCGACCATGCGACGGATACATCCTCGATATTCCATTTATCAACCGCTCGTGTCTGCATTTTGAATCTGAAGCACGCGCCTTCTTTTGCCATTCGGCGCTTTAAATTTGTACGTAAAAAATAAGGATCATCTTTAGTGACAGGATCGTTGAACAAACCCCGACACGGCTCAATTTTATATCTCACGATCGGAGCGTCCGCGCCTGAGCCGAACTGAAATGGTGTAATGCTAAAATAATTTATTCCAAGTGGTGTCGTAGCTTTCACCGCCCGAATTTTGAGGAACGCGTTCGTTACTCTCGCCGCAATGATCGGATGGCCGTCGAGAATTAACTTCTTGATGAACTTCCCGCCCGCCTCTTCAAGTGTCGCTGACTCAAACGTTAAGATCTTCATGAACTGTCGGTAGCGATCAGCATTGTCAGAAAAAAATGGCTCTGAGCTGTTGAGGGTAAAGTCTTGTGACGCCTCTTCGCCCAAACCAAGATGCTCACCGAGCAGAGTTTTTCCGGGAACGTTTTTGACCTTCATTGCAAAACCGCGAGTGTCTATGCTCGTATCGTTCCCTTGAACTTTTGGACTACCATTCGAGAATCGTGCGGTGACCGGATAAGTCGCTCCACGTTTAAAGAGGCCTGCTTCAGCTGCCAAGGAAGAACTGACTTTCAAAGTTCCAGCTACGCAGCCATGTGACCGAGGGTGTACGCCTCTTCTGGTTCCGCGAATTCGCATGCCCGTAGCACCGTCGATTGTTTCGCCACGGTCGCCGTACTCTTTTTTAAATAGTCCGAGCATTATGGAGTTTAGCTCATCGATTGCTTCGAATTCCTCTTTAGGCGGATTTTCTAAGTTATGCAGTGGAACCTTAAAACCAAACACTTCATAAATTCTTTCGGTCGCAGCGGGTTGCCGAGCATCAGAAGCTAAGACCGTGACTTCCGGTTTCGGTGGTGAAGTACACGAAGCCAAGGTTAGGCAGGAAAGGGCGAAGATTTTAATCTGTTTCATCATTTGATTTTATCGAACACGCGACTTGCAGGCCATCATGTAAAGCTAGCTTAGACCAACGTCTTAAACGGCGCGAATGACGTCGGCGCCAAGTGCTTTGAGCTTTTCTTCCATTTTCTCGTAGCCACGATCTAAATGATAAATCCGGCTCACTACTGTTTCGCCAGTCGCGGCGAGGCCAGCTAAAACTAGACTCGCACTCGCTCGCAAATCAGTCGCCATGACTGGCGCACCGGAGAGACATCCCGCTCTTCCGCGAATAACCGCGACGCGAGATTTTGGCGTGATATCGGCACCCAAGCGAAGAAGTTCAGTTACGTGCATGAATCGGTTTTCGAAAACGGTTTCGGTGATAACACTTGTGCCTTCGGCCAGACACATGAGTGCCATGAATTGCGCTTGAAGATCGGTTGGGAATGCTGGATGAGGTGCAGTTGTTACGTCGACACCCTTCCAGTTTTTTTGGCCCCATACGGTTACGTAATCTTTTCCAGATTCAACTCGGAAACCGCTTTCGCGCAGTTTTATCGAGAGCGGTTCGACGTCAGGGCCAGAGCAATTTTTTACCGTCACTTGTCCGTTCGATATTGCGCCCGCAATCATCAACGTACCTGTTTCAATTCGATCGGGAATTACTGTGTGCTCAGCTGGCGTTAACTTATCAACACCTTCGATGCGGATGATGCTCGAACCAGCACCCGAAACTTTTGCGCCCATTTTGTTTAGGTAATTTGCCAGATCCACGATCTCAGGTTCTTTCGCAGCATTCTCAATTGTTGTTACGCCTTGAGCGAGAGTGGCTCCCATCATGGTGTTCTCAGTACCGCCGACAGTTGCGAATTCAAAAAGAATGCTCGCGCCTTGTAAGCGTTTTGCTTCAGCGTGAACATAGCCTTCTCTTAATTGGATTTCTGCGCCCATCGCTTTGAAAGCGTTTAAGTGCATATCAATCGGCCTCGTGCCGATAGCACACCCACCGGGGAGACTGACTTGTGCTTGACCGTACTTTGTTAGCAACGGTCCGAGACATAAAATGCTAGCGCGCATTTTTCTCACAAGATCGTAGTGGGCTTCGTATGTTGAAGGTGCGCGAACGAATATGCGAAGAGTTTTCCCTTGGCGCGTGACCTCACAACCAAGTGACTGCAAAAGTGCCGATGCACTTTCGACGTCTTTGAGTTCTGGAACATTATGGAAGACGTGCTCCCCTTCGGCCAAGAGACTTGCGAAAAGAAGTTTGAGTGCTGAGTTCTTTGCTCCGCTCGCTGAGACTTCGCCTTTTAATTGGCGGCCTCCGCGTACAACCATTTTGTCCATTAGTTATCTCCTGAAAGGTGACACGCACCTTTTTGCCCAGCGATGCGTTATCGCTTTTGACAACGAACGAAACGATCAAGCTTGCTTAGGTCTTTGATCACTTCAATCTTATCAAAGCATTCGAGCTTTAAGAAAATATCTCGTGCTTCTGGACCCTGGTCGCAACCGATCTCGAACATCACAAATCCACCTGGGCGAATAATTTCGCTGGCCTTCTTTGCCCACGAACGAATGTGATTTAATCCGTCGCCAGTTGAGAACAAAGCTTCTGCGGGCTCATACTTTTTCACGTTTGCTTCGACTTGCGTGTCATCCGGCGCGATGTAAGGCGGGTTTGCCAGCACTGCGTCGACAAATCCTTCTAGCTTTTGTTCTACCAAGGCCTGATTAAGATCGTCGACGCTAGACCTCAAAAATCGGACACGGTCGGCGAGGCCTAGTGCGTCCGCATTTTTTTTCGCAATTGCCACGGCGGTCTCTGAAATATCAACTGAAAGTAAAGTTGCGCCAGGTACATCGTGGAGAACAGAAAAACCGATGCAACCCGAGCCTGAACCCAAATCGACAATGCGGGGACTCTCCAGATTACTTTTCTTTATCCACAAAACCGCTTCTTCGACGAGAAGCTCCGTCTCGGGCCGCGGAATTAAAACTCCGGGCGCTACAATGAACTTTGCTTTGTAAAAATCCCGAGAGCCGAGGATGTATGCGATTGGTTCACCCTGTGCTCGACGCTTAACAAGTTCGCGCGATGTTGTGAGATCCGAATCGCTCATCGGATAATCGTAGTGAGTGTAGAGTTTAATCCGCTCCCAGTTCAGAGCGTGTGCCAGCAAGAGTTCGGCGTCCAAGCGAGGCGAAGAAAGACCTTTTTCGTTGAAGAAAGCAGTAGTTTTTTGCAGAACTTCTTTGAGTAACATCGTAGTTTCTTCGGTGCCTTTACGAGCGAGTACTTTGCGCTTTCAATGCTTCAGCTTGGAAGTAAGCAATGACCGGATCAATCACGTTTTCCATTGCTCCACCCATCAAAGCAGTTAACGCGTGCGTGGTCAGTCCAATTCGATGGTCGGTCACTCGTGATTGCGGAAAGTTGTAAGTGCGAATGCGTTCTGAGCGATCGCCCGTGCCAATTTGCGCTAGGCGCGCGTCGCTCGCGCTCTTGATTGCTCGCTCTTCTTCGGCTGCGAGCAAACGAGAGTAAAGAACCTTGAGCGCTTTTGATTTGTTTTTGATTTGCGACTTCTCATCTTGGCAGGAAATCACAATGCCCGACGGAATGTGCGTTACGCGAACTGCAGAGTCAGTTGTGTTAACGGACTGTCCGCCTTTGCCAGAGCTTCTGAAGACGTCGATACGAACATCGTTTGGATCAACTTGAACGTCGACTTCTTCTGCTTCCGGGAGAACTGCAACTGTAATGGTAGATGTGTGAACGCGACCTTGCGTTTCTGTCGCCGGAACTCGTTGCACACGGTGAACACCAGATTCAAATTTTAATTTACTAAACACGCGGTCGCCTGTGATTCCTGCGATAACTTCCTTGTAGCCGCCAGCATTTCCAGGAGACGTCGACATTAACTCAACACGCCAGCCTTGTTTGCTAGCGTAGTGAGTGTACGCAGAGAAAAGTTCTTCAGCGAAAAGACCAGCTTCGTCGCCACCCGCGCCAGCGCGGATTTCCAAGATAATGTTCTTGTCGTCATTTGGATCAGGTGGAATGAGCGCGACCTTTAATCTCTCGACGAGTTCCTCGCGTCGAGGCTCAAGAGCGGAAACATCTTCTTTGGCCATCGAGCGCATCTCTTCGTCGGATTCGGTCTCGAGAATTTGCTTATTGCCGGCGATCTCTTCGACCACTTTTTTATACTCGCGGTAAATCGGGACAACCTTCTGCAAATCAGAAAGCTCCTTCATGAGCGCACGAAACCGCTTCTGATCATTCGTCACCGACGGATCTTGCAGCTGAATCTGCACTTCTTCGAATCGCTTTTCTACTTCGTCAAGTTTCCTGAACATACTTCTCTCAAAAGGTACTTGTTACCTTTTCGTATTGCGCTGCTATACCAAAAGGTAACAAGTACCTTGTGCGGATAAAGAAAAAGGCCCAGGGGGAACCTTGGCCTTACGTGAATTGTAAAAGGTGGTTGGCTACTTCGCTTTTGCGCCAGCGGGTACGTTTGCGTACTTCTTGCGGAAGCGATCGATGCGACCTTCAGTATCCATGAGCTTTTGTTTGCCCGTGAAAAATGGGTGGCACTGCGAGCAGATATCAACGCGAACTTCTTTTTGCGTTGAACCTGTTTTGAAGGTTGTGCCGCAAACACAAGTTACTGAGGCGTCATGTATATACGTTGGATGAAGTCCGTCTTTCATAATGATCTCCAGAAATAGTCAGAAGCTCGGGAATCTATCTGATGCTTGCTTGTCTGTCGAGCAGGTTCTGCGGTGGGTTAGACCCGGTATAACCGATATAGAACCCACAGCTTTATCCACAATCTTAACAAGTCTGTCAGAGGGCGGCACTAGACCTAAGTCGAGTGCCCTAATTCACAATATAGCTGAATAATTTCAGCTACTTAATCAACCGCCCATGCCCTTAAGGAAGTCGATGTTGGTTTTCGTGTTGCCCAATTTGTCGATCAAAAACTCCATGCTGTCCACAACGTTCATTGGGGCAAGCACCTTGCGAAGGATCCACAAACGACTGAGATCGCTCTTGTCGATAAGCAAGTCTTCCTTACGAGTGCCGGACTTATTGATGTCCATGCATGGGAAGATCCGCTTTTCCATAAGCTTACGATCCAAGTGAATTTCCGAGTTACCCGTACCTTTGAACTCCTCGAAAATGACTTCGTCCATACGAGAGCCAGTGTCGATGAGTGCCGTCGCGATAATCGTGAGCGAGCCACCTTCTTCGATGTTACGAGCAGCTCCGAAGAAACGCTTCGGCTTGTGAAGTGCGTTTGAGTCGACACCACCCGAGAGGATTTTTCCTGAAGGTGGAACGACTGTATTGTACGCGCGAGCAAGACGAGTAATCGAGTCGAGCAAGATCACAACGTCATGCTTGTGTTCAACCAAGCGCTTCGCTTTTTCGATCACCATCTCTGCCACTTGCACGTGACGAGTTGGTGGTTCGTCGAATGTTGAAGAGATAACTTCGCCTTTTACGTTGCGAAGCATGTCGGTTACTTCCTCTGGTCGTTCGTCGATAAGAAGAACGATCAAGAAAACTTCCGGGTGATTTGCAGTAATCGCATTGGCGATATTTTGCATGAGTACTGTTTTACCAGTACGCGGCGGAGCAACGATCAGCGCACGCTGACCTTTTCCGAGTGGCGCCATCAAATCCACAACCCGTGTTGTGTAATCGTTCGGCGTGTACTCGAGCCTCAACCGTTGGTTTGGATAAAGCGGCGTTAAGTTATCAAAGAGGATCTTCTCTTTGGCTTTTTCAGGAGCCTCGTAGTTGAGAGTTTCAACCTTCAAAAGTGCAAAGTAACGCTCGCCCTCTTTTGGTGGACGAACTGTTCCCTGAACAGTGTCACCGGTACGAAGACCGAAGCGACGAATTTGCGAAGGAGAAACGTAAATATCATCTGGACCTGGGAGATAGTTGTAATCTGGAGATCTCAAAAATCCATAACCATCAGGCAGGATTTCTAAAACACCGTTCCCAAAAATGTCGCCCAACTTCGCTGCACGCTTGAGGATTTCGAAAACCATATCCTGACGGCGAAGGCCGGCAGCATTTTCGATCTTAAGCTTCAATGCGAGTGCTGTGAGTTCTTCGATCTTTTTTGATTTTAAGTTTTTGGAGTTGAGATCCGCGCGCTCGCCATCGGTCAACTCGATCTTCGCCAAATCCTCATCGGAAATTGGAGCGATGGCTTCAGCATCATCATGAGGCATTTCGTAGGGACGACCACCGTTTGGTCCGCCGCCGTTACTTTGGAAGCGAGGTCTATCTCCACGATCATTTCGATCGCGACCACCACCACCACCGCCGCCGCCGCCGCGATCCCGGCCGCCACCGCGGTCATTGCGGTCTCTGCCGCCGCCGCGATCATTCCGATCACGACCACCGCCGCGATGTCCGCCGCCGCCTCCACCGCCGCCGAAATTTCTCGGGCCACGGTCGCGATCCATACGGTCTCTGCCGCCGCGATCTGCACTTTCATCACGTTCTTCATTCGAAGCTTGGGATTGGGCTTGCGGCTGTGCCGAAGCTTCCGGAGCAGGTTGTGGTTGTGGACTTGGTGCTGATTCTTCAGCTGGTGCCGCTGCGGCTGCAGTTTTTTTAACTGCTCTTTTTGCGCGTGTAGGTGTCGCGCTTTCCTCGTTGGAATCTGACAAGCAGATACTCCTTTAAAATCGATTTAATTGGTGGGGTTTTTTGCCTATGTACGAACTTGAATTTTGAATTTGAAGTTAAGCCGAAATGCTCTTTCCAAACGGCGAATACCGAACTTCCCTGGCTGTATTGACCCAAAACAAAATTAAAAGGGGAAGTAAGATTCGGTCGGTTGGATAGGACAAGTTTGGAGTGATCGCTCTAGTTTGTCAACGCCGTTTTCAGGACTTTGGTAAAGTATCGTTTTCCCGCAACTTTTTAAGCCCGAACCAAATTAGAAAAGCAAAAACCAACATCGTTAGGCCAACCACAAGGGGCCGACTACCCGGAAATCCCTTAGCGTCTTTCGTTTCCGGTGGAGTTACCGCCTGCAAACGCTGGCTAGCAAGCTGTCTCCGGGGGGTATCGTAATCAATCGCCATTTGATAGAGCTTCATCGCATCTGCGCGGTTGTCTTTAATCAATTCAATGTTTGCGAAATCAAAGAGAAGATCACCGATCACCTGGTCGGGTGGAGGCGAGAATCGCATTCGTCCGCGGATTTGTTGAAACAAAGCGTGCTTTGCACGTTGAACCCAGAAGTTTGCATCCGACATTCGTGGCAATTGCGGCCGCTCCCTTTCACCAAAATCAGCGCCCAACACAGTGTTGCTGTCGAGCCACTCAGGTTCCGCCTGAATCTGTTCTTTTGCGCTGACGATGAGAGCCTGCAGCCACTCAGAACCTAAATGTGGTTGTGAATTTCTTCGTTTCGCTTCGGAAAGCCAATGGCTTGCTTCTTCGTAGAAGTTTCCAAGCTCAAGCGCGGTCGCAGCGTTGATCGCAATAATGTATTCATTCGGAAGAAGTTTTTCTGCGTCACGAAGTAGCGCTATCGCCTGTTCCGCTGCGCCCACGCCGTGCATGAGTAGTAAAACTCCTGCGAGATCCGATTTTACTTTCGCATTGTTCTGATCTTTTGCGCGAAGCTGTTTTTCAATTTCTTGAATCTCAACGTTGGCAGTACGATTTCCAATCAAAAGGTCGACGGGATTGCCGGTTTGTTCCCCCAACGCCTTTTTCTCGATCTCAGGGTCGTAGAATTGAATCCAACCGTATGTTCGAGCGCTCGCATTCGCTGCGAGGAGAGTAAATAGAGCGATGAGAATTAAGCTGCGCACAGACTTGCTCCACTATGAGACAACAACCGACACGAATACCGAGACGAAACTTGAAGTGATCAGAGGTTTAACATTTTCGCGGATATTTGTCTGGCTTCTCTCAATATGAGACGCGATGAAGCCATCACTTTGGGAATAACTCAAGCAAAGCCTCAATTTAGCGCCCTGTGAGCCGATAGGTAAGTATGCCATTTGGAGGTGTTGCAATGGGTGCAACTGAACAACTACCAGCGCCAAGAATTCCGTTAAAGCTGGATATCGAATTTAGACGTAGTTACGCACGAGACGGCGAAACCGGCTCACTGCGAAACATCAGTCTCTCAGGGGCGTTTCTCGACAACAGCAATACGTCATTGAAGAACGGCGACAAAGTTTGCATCACGTTTAAAGTGAGCGGCCGCGTTCGCAAGATCAATGCGAAAGTTGTTTGGGTGAATCGCCTCGGAGCCGGAATCCAATTTGCTCCGCATAACAACCGCGACGTGCAAATCGTCGACGACCTTATGTACTTCGTGGAAAGTAAGCGCGAAGGCAGAAAGACCGTTCTCGATAGCATCTTCAAGCAAGTTGCTTAAGAACTAAAAATTTAAATTGTTAGTTAGAGCGCGGAGTAGAACCTCCGCGTTTTTTTTGAAACTTTGCTTAAGGCTGAGGAGCAGCAATGCTGAATTTAAGGCCACGCTTTGTATTCAGCGTTGAACAATTTTTTGAAATCGTCATTTTCTCGGTGCCGCTGAATTGGCAGGTAAACGTCACTCTCGGAAAGCGGACAGCGTAGGTGCAGTTTTCCATTACGTCGCTGCCAACCCAAACAACTGATGCATCGGTAGCTGACGTCATTTCGATTGCGCCGTCGTTGCCGCAACCTTCGCAGCCTTCAGCGGGCTCACCACCCTGGCCATCAGCTCCAATAAACGTTTTTCCAGTTAGATCCTCACATCGGTTCGCATTTGCATTCGCACCGACCGTGAAAAACAGAACGAATAGAATTGTGAAAATTGAT
>JANOUF010000054.1:0-5229 GCA_031416685.1 Bdellovibrionales bacterium | reverse complement strand
TACGAAGATGCAAAGGCCGCTACCGACAGCTTGGCTGACGCGTGCTCTGGCATGTCCTCTGGAAAGAAAACGACTTCTGGATCGAAACCGTATCTTGACTGCGTGAACCGTGCAGCGAAATGCAATAGCAGCATGAATAGCGCAATTTCGTTTGATGCATCTGACATTGGAAGCTGTGAAGACATCATCACTCCAAATTGTCCAGTCACGAGCAACAGCAACTACGAAACAATTCGAGACGAAATCGAAGACCAGAAAGAGATAAAATCGGAAGCACAGTCTGCATGGGACTCGCTTGACGATAAGAAGAACGATCTTCGTACCCAAATGCTTTCGGATAAGCAGAAAGCAGAGACAGAAATTGCTGATAAACGTAAAACACAACGTGAGCGAGTAAGAGCGTTGACCGCCGCGCTTGCAAAAATTGACGCCGACAGTGCTAAAGAGGCAATGAAGATGCAGCAGCTTGCGCTGCAACTCGAACAAGCTGTGCGCGATCTCGCGCTTAAGCGCGAACAAGCAAAAAATGAATTCGTAAATAAGAAGAATGACCTTGTCGACGCGTGCACGGCAAAGGCTTATGCAGATCAAGAGCAATTTAAGAAGGAACGGAACTTAAAGAAAACTTCAGTTCCTGGCGGTGGTGCAGGCAAGATCAATAAAGATCAATCTCTTGGTAATTCGTCAACAAAAGTCACCAACGCAAGACGATTCGCCTATACTCGAAATCTTTGCTTAACACTGTCAAAATCAAAGATGAAGGCAATCGATGACCAAGCAATCCTCACTGACAAAATGCTCGATGCGGAAAAAGTGAAAATCGAAGAGAATCGCGAATTGCTGATGAAGCAATATGCTCAGCAAAAAACTTTTGACGATAAGAATAAGCAAACTGCCTATGATGAAACCAAACAAGAGCTTCAAGAGCTCGAATTGGAAGTTCAACAAACTGGTAAGCAAGCGATGGAAAGTGCTGCAATGGCGCAGCAGCAGCTCGGCGAAGTTGAGCAAAAGATGGCTGAGCGAAAGATGGAACTAGAGCAGGCCAAAGCTCAACTTGCTACAGCTCGCCGCCTAAAGAAATGCGTACCAAAAGGCGATTCGAATATGGAGGAGAAGCTAACTGCGCTAACGTCGACCGCCAAGAACTACAACAGGACAGAATATTCGTGCGAGAATTTGCTTGCAGCTAACTGTAAGCAGACGCTCCCTATCTGTAAAAGTTTCGTCTCAGGTAAATCTCAGACCATTCGAGCTTCAGATCAGCAAAACGCAGAGCGACCAGGCAGCAGCACTCCCCGCAATGGAACCGGCGGCGATTAACAGAACCGACCAAAGTCTCGCGACCTAACACTTACCTCGCAGCGATCCTGCGAGGTTTTGTTTTTCCGGTTAAGCCACTGTGTTCCTTGGCGATTCCCCCTCGGTGGGAGTACAATAAACCTCGCAATCAAAAACACCACGGATAGGCGTTTTGAACATGATTAAAAAAGTTCTGCTCGCGCTGTTGATCATTATTCCTGTTTCGATCGGCGCTGGATATCTCTACTTCCAACAAATTGAAAAAGAACTTCCGCAGATTTTGAAAGTGGAAGATTATAAGCCACTGCTTGTTTCGTACATCTACGCACGTGGCGGAGAAAAGATCGGTACGTTCACTCGTGAAAAGCGGATTCTTACGCCGTTCAACAAAATTCCGAAGCACGTGGTCGACGCGTTTCTTTCTGCCGAAGACGATACATTCTACGAACATGAAGGCATCAATTACGTGGCGATCCTTCGAGCCTTTATGACAAATATTAAAGCCGGCCGCACCAAGCAAGGTGGTTCGACGATCACGCAGCAGGTAGCGAAGACGTTTTTCTTAAACCGAAAAAAAGAAATCACTCGAAAAATTAAAGAGGCGATGCTCGCAAAGAAACTCGAAGAGCATCTTTCCAAAGAAGATATTTTGTATCTTTACCTGAATCAGATTTTCTTCGGCAAAAACTCTTACGGTGTAGCCGCCGCCGCCGATACATATTTCCGTAAACCACTTGATCAGATCTCGATTGCAGAAGGTGCGATGCTCGCCGGCTTAGTCACAGCGCCGAGTGCGAATGCGCCAACGAATAATCCGGCAGGCGCGAAAGATCGCCAACGCTACGTGATTTCGCGAATGGTTGATACCGGTGCGATAAGCGAAGAGCAAGGTAAGCAAGCCGTTAACGAGCCAATCACCGTTTACATGGAAGAAGAAGGCGGCAACGTTGCACCTTACTTCATCGAAACAGTTCGTCAGATTCTTGTTGAAGAAATCGGCGAGGAAATGCTTCTTGATGGTGGTGTGAAAATTTACACGTCGCTTGACTACAAAGCGCAAATGGATGCGACGAAGCAATCTGAGGAAGGCCTTAAGGCCCTTGATAAGCGCCAAGGGTATCGAGGCCCAGTTAAGAATTTAACAAAGCCAGAAGAGATCGATGCATTCTTGCTTGCGACCAGAAAAACTTTGGAACGTAAGAAAGCTCCAGTGCGGATTATCACTGCCGACGGTGGTGTTATGCCTGATCGCCCACTTGTTGTGTTTCAGAAAAAAGACGAGACCGGAAAAGTCGTTTCGAATTTGCCAGAGTATCTCCCCGTCGGAAAATCAGTCGAAGGTATCGTGACGGCCATCGATGATCGATGGGGTGTAGCGTACGTTCGTTTCGGCGAGAGCCAAGGTATAATCGATCTCGAGGACATGTCGTGGGCAAGAAAGCCTGATCCGAATGTGGCGAGCGAAAATGCACCTGCGGTAAAAAAGGTTTCGTTGGTTCTAAAAGCAGGCGACGTGATTTTAGTAAAAGTAAAATCTGAGGTGGCAGCAGTCGGCGAGCGATTACAAAAAGAAATGTCACCTTCAAAAAAACGGGGCGTTACGGATCCAAACGCTCTCAAAGATTTACCGAAGTTTGAGGACTACGCTCAAGTTACGCTCGATCAAGAGCCGATGGTCGAAGCTGCACTTCTGTCCTTCGACCAAAACACCCAAGACATCGTCGCGATGGTCGGCGGTAAGAATTACGACCAAACTAAATTCAATCGTGCGGTTCAAGCGTTTCGTCAAACCGGCTCGGCGTTCAAAGCCATCATCTATCTCTCGGCACTTGATCGCGGCTGGCATGCAGGGCGAGTTATTGCCGATGCACCAATCGTCTTTGAGGAAAAAGCAGACAAAACAGATGTCGAAGCTGCCGATGGCCAGGAAGATATAAAAAAATGGAAGCCGCACAATTACGGAAATAAATTCGAAGGCGATATGCTTTTCCGTCAGGCTCTAATTCAATCTTTGAACATTCCGACGGTTAAAATCTTAGAAGACATTGGCATCCCTTGGGCGATCGACTATTCTCGGCGCCTCGGAATTTTCAGTTCATTAAATAATGATTTGTCACTTTCACTCGGCTCAAGCGGTGTGACTTTGTATGAGATGACAAAAGTTTTCTCGCATATTGGTCGCTTAGGAAAACGGATACGGCCGACGATCATTCAAAAAGTCTTAGACACTGACGGCAACGTTGTTCGCGAAGCAATCTCTCTCGATAAACGTTTTGAGAAAGAAATTGCGGCAGTTGATCAATATTTTGCTGAGAAACGCAAAGCCGCGAGCGCCGCTCCGGCTCAACCGACGCCCGTTGATGGTCAACAAAATTTGAAACCAACTATTCCGCCGATTTATTTTGATGATCCTGATCAGTTAATCCGCCCTTCTACCGCATACTTGATGACAAATATGCTTGGCGCGACGATCACTGACGAGCTAGGTACTGCAGCGCGCGCAAGAGCTCTCGGTCGCCCTGCTGCTGGCAAAACTGGTACGACCAACGGTTATTTCGACACTTGGTTTATTGGCTACACGCCCCAATACGTAACTGGCGTATGGGTTGGGTTTGATAAAGAGATGAGCTTGGGTACTGGTGAGGCAGGTGGTCGCACCGCGCTTCCGATCTGGCTTGAGTACATGAAGAACTTGCATCAGAATATCCCACCGACGTCGTTCAATTCGCCCGAAGGCATAGTCTTTGCGAACATCGACAAGAAAACAGGTAAGTTAGCTTCTTCGCGTTCGAAAGAGGTTGTGAACCAAGCGTTCCTCGCTGGTACAGAACCGAAAGAGTTGAGTGAATCAACTTCAACGAAAGAGGAGGCTGACTTTTACAAAGAGGATTTGAGCGAGTGAAGAAGATCCACCTCTGGGGTGTAAAGCAGAACAACTTGAAGAACATTGAAGTGGAAATTCCACTCGGTTCATTCACAGTAGTCTGCGGACCCAGCGGAAGCGGTAAGTCTTCATTGGCGTTTGAAACTTTGTATGCGGAAGGCCAGCGTCGTTACATTGAATCTCTCTCAAATTACGCACGGCAATTTTTAGGCAAAGCGCCTAAGCCCGACCTTGAGGGCATCAACAATATCCCTCCGGCAATAGCGATTGAGCAAAAAAACTCCGTTAAGACTTCGCGCTCAACTGTTGGTACTACCACTGAAGTCATCTACGACTTACGATTGTTGTTTGAAAAGGTTGGCCAAAACTTCTGCCCGACTTACAGTTTTGCAATTCACAAAGAATCGGTAACAGACGCCGCACGCTTAACACTTGAAAAATTCGGTGGATCACGCGGCTACATTCTCGCACCTGAGTTTGCGAAGGGCCGTGTTTCTTCGGGCGCAAAGCTTCATTCGATTTTAATCGGCGAAGGCTTTACACGATTATACATTCCGCCGAAATCAGATCAACCACCTGTTGAGACTGCGAAGAAAAAGGGTCGAAAGAAAAAAGCATCTGAAGAAGCTGGCGTTCCTGAGTTCGCTGCCCCTCCTTGCCGCCCCCCTGACGAAAAAAAGCCGTTAGGCGAAGTGATTGAGCTAAATCCAAAGGCTGCTGCAGGCACGAAGCAACTTCCCGATGAAGATTTTTTCGTTGTCATTGATCGCATGGGATTTTCAAAAGACGATGAAGGTCGATTAGCTGATTCATTAAATCAGGCGTATCATGCATCTTTGAAATTAAATTCCGATCTTGCGGGCGGCCGCGGAACTGTTATCACTACAGACGGTCGCGAGCTTTGCTTTAGCGAAGAAAATTCCTGCTCGGTTTGCGGATTTACTTTTCCACAAATTTCATCGCAACTTTTTAGTTTTAATAATCCCGTAGGCGCTTGCCAGGGGTGTAACGGCTTCGGAAATATTCTGACTCTCGATGAAACA